>JABDEY010000001.1:0-84013 GCA_013286805.1 Bacteroidota bacterium
GCTCAGTACTATTTACCAAACAAATAGATCTGTCAGGGTATAACAAAGGAATTTACTTTATCCGCATTACAGACGACAAAGGGAGAATATACCCGGCAAAGATTTTACTGTATTAATTTCAATATGCTTGATGCAGGTTTTGACAAAAGTACCGGATGAAGGCCTTTTCGCTTTACAAAAGTAAACCTGAAAAGTTTCAACTGACCCCATTAAGCTCTGGGAATTCTCAAAGGCTGCTGCTCGTCATTTTATTAATTCTTATCAGCCCCTACTTCTATCTTTCCTTTTTTAACCACCCTGTCGCAGACGATTACTCAGCAGCTTTACCCCACCACTCCTCCAATTATTGGGCCGAACAGTATTACCAATATATTTACTGGAATGGGCTGTACAGTTACAATCTCCTTTTCTTTATGAACCCAACCGTCTTTCACAATACCTCATTTTATAAAATTGCACCACTTATTATTTTGATTTCATCCATCGCGTCCATTTGCTATTTCCTGCACGCCATTACAAAACATATTTTCTCCAGCCAGATAATACTCAATGCTGGCATACTTTTTATGCTCTTATATTTATTCCAGATGCCCTCATTGGCAGAAGGAATTTACTGGTACAGCGGCTCTGTTGAATACCAGGCAGGTATTCTTGTCTCCCTTATCTATTTTGGACTTTTATGCAATTACTTCAACAACCTGTATCTGGTGAGCAAGAGAACTCATCTGGCCCTGACCGGGATTATACTTGTTTTTGCAATTGGCTTCAGTGAAGTAATTATGTTATTGCTCATAAGTTTTCACCTTATAATATTCATTTTAGCCTTAGCGAACAAAGTAAAAATACAAAGTGAATGGTGGATATTTTTGACACTTTGCTTTGCCTTTTCCTTAACGGTAATTGTGGCTCCCGGGAACATTCACAGAAACTCATTTTTTCCAGGTAATCACAGATTAGTTCATTCCCTGTTATACACAATTCTTCAGATAATGCGGTTTGCCTTTAACTGGATATCAAACCTACCCTTTTTAATAAGTACATTTCTGTTCGCCTCATATGCAATTAAACACAGGGACCAGTATTCCTTTCCGGTGGAGTTAAGTTGCTTAAAGCCCGTCTTTTTTCCTCTTGCCTTGATCGGGATGGTTTTTATTTGCATTTTTCCCGCCTATTACATGACCGGAATCCTCGGACAACACAGAACAGTAAATGCTGCCTGTTTCTTCTTTACACTTTTTTGGTTTACAGCAATTGCGGTTCTGGCAAAAAGATACGGGAATTCTAAAATTGCAAACGTAAATGAAATCGTTACACTCTTCAACTTTAACAAGCGTTTCCGATTTCTACTTATACTGGCATTATTCATTGGTCTTGCAGCCACAAAAAACGGACAGGATTGTTTAATGGATATCCTCTGTAAAAAAGCAAACCGTTTTGACACGGAAATGAAGAATCGAAATAAAATTCTTGAAAATCCCGGCAACAAAAGGAAATTAGTTCACCTAAAGCCGCTAAACACAAAACCCGCGTCCTTGTTCGTTCTGGATCTGAATAGTGACACAGCCAGCTGGGTCAATTCAAGTCAGGCACAGTATTATGGGGTTCAGGGAATAATATGTTCAGAATAACATGAAGCGGTGGACTGAATACCTGAATTCAATTTTAAAAAAACGAAACTTTTACGCTTTATTTTTTATTTTTCTTTTCATCTGGTCACTCAATGGAGTCAATGACCTCCTCAGCTATTTCCTCTTTGCAAAAGAAGAATCCAGAATACTGACAGGAATCGGATTATCCCTTATTCTTACCATACCCGGTTTATTTCTAAACAAGTCGCTTAAACCCTATTTGCTCCTCATCTATCTGCTGGAACTTTGCCCTTCCATTGCGTTCTTTATTCACTTGATACTTTATAAATGTCCCATACTGAATGAAAATTATTTCATTTTCTATGAAACATCAACACAGGAAATAATGGAATTTACTTACCAGAATATCAACCTAAAACTGCTGGCATTTACTATCCCTTATGCAGCTTTTCCTTTTCTGTTCTTTAGCCGGATTAAACCGGTACTTGCGGGCACACGAAAAAAAATAATCCTGATTGCCCTTTGTACAATGTATCTATTACTGCTGTTTGCTTTCCCTCTGGCAGGCAGGTTAGCTTTATTGAAATACAATAATTATTATGTGGATGCTGCCTGCAGTTATTGGTATTATGCAGACGAAACAAATAATTTGAGAAAAGGAGCTGAATTAAGAAAAAGAAATTCAGAGTATAAAATAGATTTATCCAATCAGCCCGGATTTACAAAAACCGGAAGCCCCACTTCGTCACTGGATTCAACTAAGACTAACACTCTAACCTATCTGATAATCATAGGAGAATCTACAGGCAAATATCACATGAGTATATATGGATATGAGCGAAAGACCAACCCGCTTTTGACGTCTCTTAAAAACAACCTGTATATTTTTAATCATGTCATTTCACCAAATGCCCATACAATACCTTGTCTTGAAAAAATGCTGACGCTCTCCAACAGCCAGCATAAATTGGCCCCGGACTCAGGCGAATCGCTTATTTCCGTCTTCAATAAAGCAGGATACAATACCTATTGGATATCCAACCAGAACAAATTGGGGATAAATGAGACAGCCATAAGTATTTTATCAGGTGAAGCCCGGAATGCTTATTTTGAAAAAAATCAATTGAAAGGAATTGGCAATCCCCATGACGATTGCTTACTACCAGTGATAAAAGATGTTCTGATTAAAGATCACAGGCCAAAAATCATCTTCATCCACCTGATAGGAACACATCAGGATTACAAATTCCGATACCCTAAAGAGTATGCTATATTCAATGGCATTCCCCCTGAACATTTTACCGGCATCAATGAAGCAAAATCAAATATGATCAATGAATATGACAATGCGATTACTTACAATGACTATGTGGTTTCCTCCATTTTTGGTTTAGCCCGGCAATATGCAGAATACTCTTTGGCATTATACCTTTCCGACCACGGAGACGAAGTATATGAAGAGCGCGACTTTTTAGGGCACGCAGAAGGAAATAAGTCAAAATACATGATGGAAATTCCCTTTATACTTTGGATATCAGACCCATTCAAAAAGGCCAATAAAGAATACGTAGCCAATCTGAATAACGATTTGAACAGGAGTTATTGTTCGGCAGACCTGGCCCATTCTCTTATAGATATAGCAAAGCCAAACATCCCAAAATCAGATTCAGCACAATTCGATGAAACAAGAAGTATCTTTTCCTTAAAATATAAGGAAAGAGATGAATACAAATACTGGTAAATGAAAACAAAAATTACCGGAGGAGTTCTGCTTGTTATCGCCCTGCTGTTCTTCTCAGCCGCAGATTACTTGTTTTTTAAATACCTCAGGTATGAACATCGTGTAAATTTATTGCCCGACTTAAGCCCGGTTCCTTCTGGCCCCGTTCACGCAGCCATTGTTTGCAACGAACTAAATTTCAGGGAAAAGAAATGGATACACCGTGTAAACAGCATAGAAAGGCTAAAAATCATGTCAGAAAAATACAGCGGAATGGAGATGGATATTATGTATGATACCTTAAAAAACAGCTTTGAGGTATACCATCCCCCCGAAAAGCCCAGTGGCTTCCGGCTGGATGATGTCTTGTCAAATACCCGCAATGTCAAAGCGCATTATTTCTGGCTTGATTTCAAAAATCTGGGCAAAAACACAAACAGTTCCTCCTGTTCAAAATTACTGGAGCTCGCAAAAAAATACGACATCAGTAGAAACATAATAGTGGAGTCATCCAATGCTGAGGCACTGAAAATTTTTACGGACAGTGGATTTTATACCAGTTACTATATACCCGTATTCGATCTCGATTCCCTTTCACAGGAAGAAACAGAGTTCTATTACAAAGAGGTGAATTCACACCTGGAAAATACCAGCGTCTGTGCGCTCTCAGCTAATTACCAACAACTTCCATTCATTGAAAAATACTTTCCAGACAAAGACGAATTAATATGGTATCTGAATGAAGATCGCGGATTAAAATACCAGGCATCGTTTTTCTTTCTTACCAGAAAAGAAAAAGTAAAAGTTATACTGGTCTCAGAAAGAAGCACAGGTTATAAATAAGACTCAATCACGGTGATACATCAGCCTGCTGAGATCGTCTGACAATAGTCCATTTCCGGCTTTCAGAATCCTCTTCCCTTTCTCAGGTTACTTCTTATCCTCCGGCAGCCACAAAGCTTTGAACACATTACCTGAACTCAGGTATTTATTCGCAAGCTGAACCAATTGTTCAGGTGTCACCGCTCTGACCCGCGCTTCATAAGTCAGGATACGTTCAGGATCATTTCCCAGCAGGGAATAACGGGAAAATACACCTAGCCAATATTCATTCGTTTTGATATTCACTTTATATTTCTGCAGGGCAGTCTCTGTCACCTTTTCAAGTGCCTTACTATCGATTCCGCTTTTCATTTTCACCCCCTCAATAATTTTCCAGAAAGCAGTTTCCAGCTTATCCACATTCTCAGGGCCACAGGGAAGAGAACATCTCATGGAATACGTTTCCTTGGGATATTTATTAATGCCAAGACTTATTCCACCTCCATAAATTCCACCCATCTTCTCCCGCAGTGTATCAATTATTTCATTGTTAATCACGTCTGACAAAAGCGCAGTCAGCGTTTCATCGTTCACATCATAGGGCATAAGCCCATATTCATAATCAGTAATCTGGCTTTTTGATTCCTTACCTTTATGCAGTGTAAAAGAGTTCTTGCCAGTCACCGGGTCAATATTCAGATCCTTATATTTAGTAGTCAATGAAGTACCCGGCAGGCCTCCAATATATTGTTCAATCAGGGCCTTTATTTCATCCTCCTTAAAGCTTCCCACAAAGAAATAATTCATGCCATTCGCACTGCCCATCCGCTCTTTATAAAACTGCAGGGCATGATTCCTGTCAATCTTGTCAAAATCAGCAGCAACCGGAAAAGAATGCGCCCGGGGATTTTTGTTGTACATCAGATTGTAAGTTGAATCCATAAATAGATACTGGGGGTTTGACCGGATGGTCTCCACCTGCTGCTTCTCCCTGCTGATAAAAGATTGAAAAGCCGTTTCATCCATACGGGCCGAGGTACATTTTAGGTACAGCAATTGAAAGAGTGTTTTTAAATCCTTATTGGTTGAACTTCCGTTTACACTCTCCGTATATTTATCCATCCCCACACCCACCTGGACTTCCTTTCCCGCCAGAAACTTTTGCAGGTCCGTATTTGAAAAAGCTCCATACCCCATTTCACCCATTACATTATCACAATAGTCCGCGCTTTGATAATCGCTGCCTTCATAAAGTGAAGAGCCTCCAAACCTGTTTCCCCTAAGAATGATCTGGTCATTTTTAAAATCGGTCTGTTTAACCGTAACCTTAGCCCCATTACTCAAAGAGTAAATAACAGTGCCCAGTTTCTCATTTTTCTCCTCCTTAATTATTTTTCCGCCCACAGGTTCTTTTTCCAAAAGGCTGGAGCTGATTGCCTTTTCCTCATAGGGCTTCGCCTTCTCTTTCAGAGCCCCATCCACCCATCCTTTCAGGTCCTCTTCAGAAGGTAATTTATCAGAAGTCTTAGAAGTAATCAACGCAAAATAATTCTTAGCAATATCAATTCCTTTACCTGCATCATTTACCTCCCTCAGAGTAATACCCGGCAATACCTGCTGAGTGAAAGCGAATTCCCATTCTATACCCGGAACAGGTTCATTCGTTAAGAAGTGGCGAATCAGTTCCTGCGTCAATTGAGCAGATTCTGTTTTATCCCGCTCATTAAATTCCTTTTCGTATCCGGCAAGCAAAGAAGCTTTCGCGCGTTTCAATTCCGCCTCTGTAAAACCAAATTCCTTCGCTCTCATAGCTTCACGAATCAAAGCCATAGTAGCTTCCTTTATTTTATCCCCACCGCAAACCGCATACGCGCTGAAGTTTTTCCAGCCGCGTACAAATCCTCCTTCAATAGAAGCGCCTCCGTAAATAAAGGGCGGATTGGGATTATCCTTTAATTCATCGTAGCGATCCGACAACATGCTGTCAAATAAACGCCTCATCAATGAGTTCCGGTAATCTCCTGCAGTTTTATCCTCCTCCCTTTTATAACTATTCCCATCAATTTCTATGACGGTATTACTGGCTTCGGCATCACTCACCACCATAGCCTCCGAAGATTTGCGTGCAGGCAAGTCAATTCGTAACGCACGCGCTCGTTCAGTCCCCGGATTTTTAAAAACACCAAATTTCTCCTTAATTAATCGTTCGGCTTCTGTAGGGTCCAGATCACCCGCTACAATCACACATTCCAGATCAGGACGGTACCAGTCATGGTAAAACCGCTTTAGCACATCATACTTAAATGTTCTCAAAAGTTCATCCTTGCCAATTGGAAGACGCTCCGCATATAGTGAACCGTTCATATATTTTGGAAACCACTTCTTAAACATCCGGTCAGCTGCACCCTTACCCAAACGGCTCTCTTCCAATACAACAGGTCGTTCACCATCAATTTCAATATGATCCAACAGCGCATTCCCGCTCCAGTCAGCAAGAATAGTAAACCCAGAATCCAGTTTCGCCTTGTTATCAGAGGGGATAGGGAGAATGTAAACAGTCTCATCAAAACTGGTATAGGCATTCAGGTCAGCCCCAAACTTTACACCTATGCTCTGAAGGTAATGTACCACCTCATTATGTGGAAAATGTTTCAAACCATTAAAATTCATGTGCTCCGTAAAGTGGGCAAGTCCCTGCTGATCAGCATCCTCCATGGTAGATCCAACGTTTACAGCCAGACGCAGTTCCACCTTGTTTTCCGGCTTTTTATTTTGGATGATTAAATAATGAAGCCCATTGCCCAATTGCCCTGTTTTAATTTTCGGGTTCATCGGCAATACCTGTTTAAGATCCTGAGCTTTTACAGGGCCTATAAGTAAGCTAAGGAAGCAAACAGTCAGCAGGACGGACAGTTTACTTGTAACGAAAGAAGTGAAGGGAGCTATTCTTTTCATTTTTTTTGTTTATAGCATATGTGATTATTCATTTTCGGCAACCCGTGCCGGGTTGGAATATTAAATTGCACCAAATATAGAACCTTTCCGGGGATTTATTAATTTCGCTGGTGCGAACACCTTTATGATCATAATCAACAGTACCAAAGCCATTCCAATGAAATACAAAAACCTCATTTCAATTTTAGCAATTACAATAGCAGCAAACTTCTGCCCGGCACAGACAACGTCCGTAAGTGTCAATTCCATCATGGTAGGTTATGACAAACACACCACCCTGATCCTAAGCAAAGAAGATGCAAGGACCCTGGATTTTATCAAAACCAATAACTGTGAAATAGTATCCTACAAGCTTACAAAAACAGTTGCCGGTCAGAAAACATCCACCGAAATTAAGGGCGATAGCCTCCCCTCTTCAACCATGAACAGCCTCAAATCCGGGGATAAGATTTCCGTTGAAAATGTACAGGCCAAATGCGGTAAAGAAGCTGTAAAATCAATTAAAGGAGCAACGATTAAAGTAAAGTAATCCGGACTTAATCTTCACCGGTCAGGCGTTTAATTTACATCCCTCGCTCATTATCTTTGAATACACACTCTTTATCCCATTGTTAAAAAAAATAATACCCCTCACACTGAAAATCAAATTATGTGAATAGCTATGAAACCCTGGATCCCCATTACAACAACCTTAAAAGGTCAATTCGTTGAACTCATCCCCCTCAAAAAAGAACACTTTTCAGAGTTGTCTGCATTAGCACAGGATAAACGAATATGGGAATTTCTCCCGACAGATTGTTCCGATGCTGAAAAATTCAAAAGAGCTTACGAGGAAGCCTTGTATGAAAGAGAAAAAGGAAATCATTTCCCTTTTGTCATTTTCCACAAACAGACAAAAAAGTTAATGGGCTCAACACGATTGATGGACATACACCCAAAAGACAGAAAATTGGAAATAGGCTGGACCTGGCTGCATCCCGATTATTGGGCAACAGCCATAAACCCCGAGTGTAAATTGTTGTTGCTTACCTATTGTTTTGAAACCCTGAAAACAATACGCGTTCAGTTAAAAACCAGCGATATTAATTTACGCTCCAGAAAAGCCATAGAAAAAATAGGAGGACAGTTTGAAGGTGTTTTACGTAAAGACAAGATCAGAGACAATGGAATACCCAGGAATTCAGCCTATTTCAGCATCATTGAGGAAGAATGGGAAACCACCAAAAAAAAGATAGAAAAACTGTTGGCTTCACTCCGCTAATTCCTCCAGACAATTCGCGTTTCTTCATTTATCGGAGCCCTTGGCACTTAATGATTCCGTGCTCAATTTCTTTGATTTTCCAAAATAAAAGTTTATCTTTTTAGGTCAGAATGGAGACCAAAAAAAAATACCAACTCCTGCAATCTGCAATAGGGTTTATCTCCTTTCTGATTGCATTTAATTCCTACGCCGGCTGTCCCATAACCATTAAAACAGGCTCAACTCAAGTCACCTGCCTTGGTGGAGCAAATGGAACCGCAACAGTAACAGTTTCCGGAGCAACCGGCACTTTCAGTTATAGTTGGAGCAACGGACAAGCTTCTCTTACCAGTTCCCTGACAAACCAGTTAAGCAATCTGACATCCGCCGTATATACCGTAACCGTTACCGACCAGACGGCAGGATGCACGCTTACTGCTTCAGTCATAGTAGCTCAGCCGGGACCAGTCATTACTTCTACAGCAGAACAAAGCGTTTCCTGTAACGGAGGCACCGACGGCAAAGCCTGGGTCACTGCAAACGGTTTCAAACCAGCCTATACCTATGCCTGGAATCCAAGCCTGAGTATCAACGATACCATATTCAGCCTCAGCGCAGGTAGCTATACAGTCACAGTAACAGATAACAGTAGTTGCACTGCTTCCTCTGTCATAATTGTCCCTCAGCCCCCGGTCCTGACAGGAACAGTATCCGGCAAAAACAGCAGCTGTAACGGAACATTGGACGGCTCTGTAACAATTATTCCTGCCGGAGGTACCCCGGCATATACCTATTCCTGGAACACAGCCCCACCTCAGACAACTGCTACTGCAGCAAACATAGGCCCCGGTACCTATACGATCAAACTCAGCGATTCCAAAGGCTGTGAGTTTTTTACCAATGAGGCCATAACAGAATCTCCACCTTTGTTTATAAATACTCCTGTTTATACAACGGAAACCTGCCAGCTTGGAAACGGGAAAATTTCCGTATCTCTCGTGGGAGGTAATCTTCCTTATACCTATGCCTGGAGTCCCCCTGCCAACACCCAGACAACAGCCACCGCAACAAACCTGCATGCCGGAACATATACAGTAACAGTTACGGACAGCAAGGGTTGCACCTCTTCAAAAACTGCAGTTTTGAGCAACCAATATATTCCTCCTGTGCTTACAGGTACTCAAAACAATATAAGTTGCTTCGGTTCTGCAAACGGGAAAGCAGCTGTAACAATAACTTCAGGCTCCGCACCCTACAGTTATTCCTGGTCTCCTTCAGCCGGAACAGGACCAACAGCAACAAACCTTACACCGGCGATTTATACAGTTACTGTGACGGACATTAACACATGTACAAGTACCTGGACAGCCACGCTTACCCAACCTCTCCTTTTAGGTCAGACTACAACATCCACCCCAACAAGCTGTGGCTTAAACAATGGTACAGCAAACCTCTCAGCATCCGGAGGAACACCTCCCTATTCTTATAGTTGGAGTAATGGTGGAACGGGTATGACAGCCACTGGTTTAAATGCAGGAACGTATACGGTAACGCTTACAGATGCCAATCTCTGCAAACTAACAACAACTGTTGTACTGAGCAGCTCCAATCCCGTAACTATACACACAGTACAAACTAATCCCTTATGCAATGGGAATACGGATGGCACAGCCACAGTCTCAGCTACCGGAGGCATAAGCGGAACCTGGGACTATCTATGGAGTCCGGGAGGCGCAACAAGTTCAGCAATTACCGGACTTTCGGCATCTGCATATACTGTTACGGTAACGGATGCTTTGCATGCAGGATGTTTAGCCACCTCCATTATAACAATTACCCAACCTGCTTTGCTTAATCCACAAGCAGCTGCAGTCAACGTTACCTGTGCAGGATTAAACAATGGCCAGGCCTCCTCCAGCCCTTCCGGGGGCACCAGTCCTTACACGTATAGCTGGAACACAGGCAGCACGGGAACAGGTTCAGGCAGTACGATTAACAATCTCGCTCCTGGCACTTATACCCTGACCGTTACGGATGCAAATGCATGCACTTTATCTGTAGCTGAAGTTGTCCATCCCGGCATTCCCATCACTGCATCCATAAATAGTCTGATAAATATAAACTGCTTTGGTTCAGCTGACGGATCCGTTTCAGTAAATGCTTCCGGAGGAACAGGAACCCTTACCTATTCATGGAGCAGTGGCATTAAAAATGCAACCGCCGCTGGTCTATCCCCCGGAACATATACAGTGAGCGTTACAGATGCCAATGCATGTCAGGTAACATCCACAGCAGTATTGACACAACCCGCCCTTCTAAGCCTGACACCCTCTTCCACACAACCTACCTGCGGCAATCAGGATGGAACAGCAACAATAACCCCTTCAGGAGGACTGGCACCCTATTCCTACACATGGTCTCCTCTTGGAGGAGGCACAGGAAATCTCAGTTCACATGTTTCACAACTCACGTCGGGCTCTTATACTGTCACAGTCAGCGATGCCAACTCCTGCACCCAAACCCAGGCACTTGCATTGGTACCTGCAGATCCGATTCTACTTACCCCTTCACAAGTAAACCTGACCTGTGCAGGCCCTGCCAACGGACAGGCTTCTGTCAGTGCAAGCGGAGGAACAGGAACATATAGTTATTCCTGGTCTGCGCTCGGAGGAGGTACAGGAGATCATACCAATAACACTACGCTGCTCGCCGCAAATAGTTATACTGTAACAGTTACGGACGCTGCAAATGCAGCCTGTTTGGCCACAACAGCCATTACAATCACTCAACCGAACATCCTCGCCGTATCAGCAACTCCTTCCGGCATCCTTTGTTTTGGGCAAACCAACGGAGCTATTACGGCCACAACAACAGGGGGAACCCCGGCATACACCTACTCATGGTCGCCCCTGGGCGCAGGCGCGGGTCAGCTTACAAGTACTGTTTCAGGCCTTTCTTCAGGGACATATACAATCACGGTTACAGATGCACATAGTTGCACAGGTACAAATTCAGCAAACATAATAGAACCTCCCATCCTGAATCTGAATTTAACAACTACAAATGCAGCCTGCGCAGGGAATAAAAACGGGAGCGTTCAGGCAACTATTACCGGCGGAACCCCGGCCTACACTTATAGTTGCAGCAATGGCACAAATGCAATTTCCAATTCGCTGATTCATACATTTACAAATTTACCTTCTGGAACCTACACCCTGACCGTCACGGATGCCAACGGTTGCCAAATAGTAAGCACAACTACTATAACGGAACCTCCGGGCTTCTCCATTGCCGTTGCCGGAACTAATCCTGCCTGTTACGGCAATAATGGCTCAGCGCTGGTCAGTCCGGCAGGAGGCTCAGGCTCCTTTGGTTTTCTTTGGACTCCCGGAGCAGAAACAGGAAGCAGTATTTCAGGTCTTGATCCGGGAAATTACTCCGTTAAGGTAACCGATCTTACCAGCGGTTGCGACACAACAGGAAGTATTACACTTGCATGGCCTGTTATAAAACTGCAGTTTGATTCTGTTAATCTCAGCTGCAATGGCAGCAGCAACGGAAAAGTATGGGTAACAGCTTCCGGGGCAACTTCCCCTTATTCCTATTCCTGGAATTTGCCGGCCTCAACAAACGACACCCTGAAATCGCTCAACATTGGAACCTATTCGGTAACGGTGAGTGACAATGCAGGTTGTCAGAATACAGGAAGTGTCAGTGTCACTCAGCCTTCTGCCCTTTCACTGATCCTTAACTCAACAAGCGCAAGTTGTTATGGCGGGACCAATGGAACAGTTTCACTGACTGCATCCGGGGGCATACCACCCTATGCGTATTCCTGGTCATCCGGTCCAACATCCGGGTCAATTCCAACTTCCCTCCTTCACCAATTTAACAATCTCTCAGCTGCTGCCTACACTGTTTCCGTAACGGATGCAAATATATGTCCGATATCTGGTACAGTAACAATTACCCAGCCAGCACAATTACAACTAAAAGCAGATTCCATCAGCGTCTCCTGTCAGGGTGGAAAGGATGGATCCGCAATAGCCATGGCTGCAGGAGGAACATCTCCCTATACATATAGTTGCAGCAATGGCACAACGGTAACCAGCAGTTCGCTCACCCACCAATTCAACAATTTGCCTGCAGCAACTTACACAATTACGCTCAATGATGCCAATGCCTGCAGTACAACAACGCTTATACCTGTCACTGAGCCGGGAGTAATCGTTCTTGTCACAGCTGAAGGAAACCCAGGTTGCGGGTTAAATTCCGGCAAAGCCTCTGTATCCGCTACCGGAGGAAACGGAACTTATGCTTATCAGTGGGCCCCGGTATCAGGATCCAAAGACACACTGCTTAATTTGACTGCCGGCGAATACACTGTAACAGTGACCGACCAGAAAGGTTGCTCAGCAATTGATTCAGCCCAGTTAATACCACTTAACCCGATTCAGTCAACCGGCTCCATGACTAACTGTACTTGTTACGGGTCCAATGATGGAAAGGCAGGCGTCTCAGCTACCGGAGGATCAGGAACCTATCTGTACGCCTGGAGTACGACTGTCGGAAACACCGGCCCATCGTTATCTAACCTGATTGCGGGCTCCTATACGGTCACCATTTCAGATCAAACCAATTCATCCTGCAAGCTGACCGACACGTTGGTAGTTACCCAGCCCATATCTGTATTGGCCAGCCTCGCATCCTCTCCTGCCACCTGTTTTGGAGACGCAACCGGCACGGTATTAGTAACAGCCTCCATAGGTTTATCGCCCTATACCTACAGCTGGAACACAGGATCAACAGCAATTACCAATTCGACTTCAAATCAAATCACAAATCTTGCAGCTGGCAGCTACACCGTAAGCATTAGCAACAGCAATGGATGTAAGGCCATAGACAGCATCAAAGTAACACAGCCTCCCGCGCTCAGCACAACTACCTCAGCCAAAAATGCAAGCTGCGGAAATACATACGGAAAAGTCATTGTGAGTGCAACAGGAGGAACCGGAAGCTACAGCTATTCCTGGACTCCCATGCCTTCCTCAACAGATTCTTTAACGAATTTGTTGCCAGGCAGCTATACTGTTGTAGTATTGGATGCCAACAATTGTTTAAAGAAAGATTCTGCAACGGTACTACTAAACAATTCAATCAGTATCAAATTAACTGAAACAGGAACCTCTTGTTTTGGCCATGCGGACGGAAAAATTACTACCAATGCAAGTGGAGGTTCTGGCAGTTTTGCTTATCTATGGAGTCCAGGAGGAAGTACTGCCCCAAATTTATTAAATCTTGGCGTTGGAATGTACACCGTTACAGTAACAGAAGGCACTATAAACGGCTGCAGCAAAATAGATTCCATACAGGTTACACAACCTGCCTTACTGGATGCCAATCTGGTCATTACCAAAACATCCTGCCTGGGGACTTCCAATTTCGTAGTAACCGCCAATCCAATTGGAGGCACCCCGGGCTATGCATATACCTGGAGTTTTGGAGGTACCGCTCAAAGCGAAGGTAATTTATCCCCCGGAACATATGTGTTGGCGCTTAGTGATACCAACGGCTGCGATACAGCCAAAATTTTTTCAGTCAATTCGGCCCCTACGCCATTTTTACTTGCACCGGCAATCACCGACCCTAAATGTAACCTTTCCAATGGAGCAATTACAGTGGATGTATTTGGAGGGAGCCCGGCTTATACCTACAATTGGAGCACCGGTGCAAGTGCAATAACAGGAAGTGTCAGTATCCGTCTTCCGGCTCTCCCGGCGGGAATTTACACACTTACGGTGACGGATGCATTTACCTGCACGGACACACGAACGATAACCCTAACGAATATAGTTCTGCCTCCGGTGCTAACAATGGATTCTGAATCCGTTAGCTGTTACGGATTTAATACAGGAAAAGCAACAGTTGCTGTCAGTGCAGGCTCTCCTCCATTTGCCTATTCCTGGTCACCTTCCGGAGGAACAAACACGGTCACCACAGGATTGCAGGCAGGAGTTTATACCGTTACTGTAAAAGACGGACAATCTTGTACCTCAACAAGTTCCGTCACAATCACCCAACCACCTCCCTTACAGACACGAATTACCAAAACCAATCCGCTTTGCTTTGGGTATGCCACCGGCAGTGCAATCCTATCAGTTTCCGGAGGTACGGGCCCCGATTATACTTATAGCTGGAGTGCAGGAGCAAACTCCATAACATCTTCCCTGAATTACACCTATACTAATTTAATAGCCGGACTTTATTCAGTACTCGTGACAGACAGTAATGCATGCACTATTCTGGACACAGTCACAATTCAAACACCCTCAGCCTTGCTACCCCATGCCGCTCAGATAAATGTACTGTGCTTCGGGAAAAACACAGGAAGTGCTATGCTCAAACCTTCCGGTGCCACACCGGCATATTCCTATACCTGGAACACAGGAGCGGATACAAACGTGATAAGCAACCTCCCTGCAGGCAATTACATCTATATCATCACCGATGCTTTCGGCTGCTATGTAAAGGATACCATCAAGCTCCTTCAGGCCGATTCGATCATACTTAAAACCGCCGGTATTGAAACCAAATGCTTCGCTTCCTGCGACGGGGAAGCTGTGGCCATTCCATCAATGGGAATCAGTCCATATACGTTTTCCTGGTCAGAAGGAGGAAGCGGCCCCGCCATCCAGCATCTATGTCAGGGCATGTACACGATTCAGATTACAGATTCCAATGGATGTCAGGCCTTAGCGAATGTTACAGTTAACCAGCCCAGTCCCTTCATTTCAAAAGGGACCAGCACTCCTGGGCGATGTAGTTTACCGGGTGGGACTGTATCAGTAAATGTAAGCGGGGCTACTGCTCCATATTCCTACCTATGGGCACCCTCCGGCCAAACAGGAAGCCAAGCAGATAGTATGCTTACCGGTACTTATACAGTTTACATTACTGATGCAAATTCCTGCAAAGATACGGCCCTGGTAAACTTGAAAAACCCTGATTTAGTAAGTGTGATTACTACAGGTGACACCATTATTTGTATAGGACAAACCGCTCAGATTCATGCGAGTGCTTCCGGTGGAACACCCGCCTATACGTATAGCTGGAACAGTGGTGCTTTTATCGGCCCGAATTATAACGTTAGTCCCTTGTTAAGCGCCAATTATAACATTGTAGTGAGTGATTCAAACAATTGCCTCTCACACCCTGTCATACACACTGTAAATGTAAGACCCCCACTCAAGCTCAATTCCATCCCTGCTCCTGCTCCGGTTTGCTCAGGCGTTCCGACAATACTTACGGCCGTTGCAACAGGAGGCAACGGAAATTATTTCTTTACCTGGTCACCCGGAGGCATAACAGGACCAGTACTGACTGCAACACCCTCCGTCACTTCCCCCTACACGATTGTCGTTGAAGACGGATGCGGTACACCTGCTGATACAGCAAATGTCATCTTAACCATTTACCCTAACCCTGTGACGCAATTTGTATCTGCCGATACAGGATCCTGTCAGAACATATGCGTTCCATTTACAGACCAAAGCACCGTGCTTGCCGGATCTGTACTAAATGCATGGATCTGGGATTTTGGAAACGGGCATAAATCAAACCTTCAAAATCCCCTTGAGTGTTACCCCGATTCAGGCCGGTTCACTGTTTCACTTAAAACAACCACTGACAAAGGATGTACCTCAACTCTTGCAAAAGCATACTACATTGATATTTACAGCTTACCTTCAGCAGGTTTCACAATGGATCCTGTAAAACCAGAAATATTGAATCCAGTAGTCCGTTTTCAGGATAAGTCCCGAGGAGCATTGAGCTGGGACTGGAATTTCGGAGACGGATCAGCACCAGGCCCGGAAAACCTGACCGAAAACACCAAACATACCTACGCAGATACAGGGAACTATTGTATCTGGCAATTAGTCACCAATAGTCATGGCTGCAAAGACTCAGTAAAAAACTGCCTGACTGTAGTACCGGAGTTTACATACTTTATTCCCAACACGTTTACCCCAAATGGCGACGGCAAAAACGAAGTTTTCAATGGCAAGGGAACCTATCTAAAAACCTATCGCATGCTGATTTTCGACCGCTGGGGCAATATGGTATTCTTCTCCAATGATCCGGAAATGGGATGGGATGGTACAATTGCCACAGGCAGCGGGCAGACAGCCCCACAGGGAGAATACGTTTACAAAGTGGATCTGACCGATTTTTATGATCAGAAGCATAGTTATAATGGAACCTTGACCCTGATCAGATAATTGTTTTATAATACCATAATCCGGATTAGCACATTAAGTTACGGAGTTCACGATTAACACATTAAGACCAGACTTACTCCACTCATTACGATCATCAGCGCATCTTCGATAATAGTAATCGTACTCATGGGCAGGTTAAACACAGCTCCAAGGCAGGCACATTTTATTTTCTCCTTTTTCAAAACACTTTGTAAAACTCCAATAATGCTCAGGCTCATAACAATCAGCGTGAGGGCATTGCTCCAACCATATAGTGATGGAAAAAGGAATGAAATACCCAGGCCGAGTTCAACAAACGGATATATATAACCATAACCCAGCCATCGCTTAGCAATAATGTCATAACTGCTGTAACTCATAGCAAAAGCAGGAACATCCAAAATTTTAAAAAAAGAAAACACCAGAAAAAAGCCTGCCATAAAATGGGACATCCATTCCCGTGCATCAAATTTTTCTCTTTCAAATTGGATAAGCAGTGTAATAGCGGTAATATAACCGAAGATTAAAAAAACAGGCAGGTAGGTTTGTAATCTTGCACTATTTTCTTCAGGATGTGCTTGAACGAGATTCCCGATTTCCTGAACTGGGCTATTCCTTTCCTGAACAGGGCTGCTCCTTTTCTGAATTTGGTCATTCATTTCCTGAACAACGCCGCTCACTTTAGGGGATTCTTCTGAAATACTGTATTTCGATCCATTCAGTGCCGCTTTTAAGTCATTTATGCTTAATTGCTCACTCATACAAATTTCAGCCTCCCCATTTTCCAAACCAACATTTACAGATGTAACCCCCGGCACTTTTGAAAGAATACTTTGAACCTTTGTACTACAACCTGCACAAGTCATTCCCACTATTTTATACGCCTTTATCATTATCCAATTTTTACTGCCTGAATGTAATTGTACAAACTTAAGTATATTTAACCCCTGTTATGTACAATGCCCTGTTCATATTCCTTTTTTCCATCGTTGTATTTATTGTCATTCTTGCATTAAATGCAGCAATCCGATCACTTCAACATGCCTCCGGAAATTCAGACAAAATAGAAGACATACAGCAAGCCAAAACTGTCTTATTTTATTGCTCGCTGATTTTCATCTTTTTATATACCGCGTATTCATTAGTTAAAGGCACCACCTACGAATCTCATGTAACAGAATGGATGAACCTCATTGTCCGCTGGATGCATGTCGTATTCGGCATTGCCTGGATAGGAGCCTCCTTTTATTTTGTATTCCTTGAAAACTCCCTCAACAGGACCAAAGACCTGAAAGAAGGAATCGCCGGAAATTTATGGGCCATCCACGGCGGCGGATTTTATTACCTCGAAAAATACAAAATAGCGCCAGCAGAAATCCCCAACGATCTCCACTGGTTTAAATACGAAGCCTATTTCACATGGCTTTCCGGCTTCACGCTTATGATTATTGTCTATTACTTGGACGCACATATCTACCTGATAGATCCACAGGTAATGGCCTTAAATTCATCACAGGCGATATCCATCGGCATTGGCTCTATGATTTTCAGCTGGCTCGTTTACGACACCCTGTGCAAATCCAGATTATCAAAAAATCAGACGCTCTTATCCG
The DNA here is from genome assembly GCA_013286805.1 of Bacteroidota bacterium. Classification (GTDB taxonomy): domain Bacteria; phylum Bacteroidota; class Bacteroidia; order JABDFU01; family JABDFU01; genus JABDFU01. Next base: position 18,198 of record JABDEY010000001.1, read on the forward strand.
TACTGCTCCTGTTATTCATAGCCGGCATGGCCTGGCTCCTCACTCATGTCTTTAGTAGCAGAGCGGCCTATATACATGTTGGAGCCCTGCTCGGAACACTCATGGCAGGAAACGTATTCCGTGTAATCATTCCCGCACAGAAGGCAATGGTAAAAGCTGCCAAAGAAGGAAAAGCGGTTGATCCCTCCTATGGAAAAAAAGCCCTGCTACGGTCACTTCACAATAATTATTTTACCCTGCCTGTCATTTTTATCATGATCAGCAATCATTTTCCAGGAACCTATGGCAGTACATTCAATTGGATTGTACTTATGGGATTAATCATTGCAAGCGCACTTATAAAACACTATCTCAACCTCAAAGAAAAAGGAGAAAAATCAATATGGATTTTACCCATTGGAATCCTTCTCATCCTTACACTTGCATTCGTCACGAGGCCGGTCACAAAATCCGTCTGCAAAAGCGACAAGCCAGCAAGCTTCGCCGAAGCAAATGTCATCATACAAAAAAGGTGTGTAGCCTGTCATTCAGCAAATCCCACAGATGACGTGCTGAAAGTTGCCCCCAACAACATTCAGTTTGACAAAAAAGAAAGCATATTAAAGTATGCCGAACGAATCAATCAACGGGCAGTAATTACCAAAACCATGCCCCAGGCCAACAAAACAGGCATTACTCAGGAAGAAAGGGATGTCATCGCCTGCTGGATTGAAAATGGTGCTAAGGCCGATTAAAAAGAAAATTGGTTTGCAAAATCACAGTTTCAGCCCGATAACAGTAACATCATCCGTCTGTTCCACTCGCGCTTTCCACTTTGTATGATGTTCAGCCAAAAGTTTTTTCTGCTCCGGCAAACTCTTATCCTGAACAGACAAAAGCAATTCCTTAAACCTTCTTTTCATTAATTTCTTATCCTCCTCACTAAACTGATCAGCATAGCCATCTGTAATCAGAAAAATAGTCACCCCTTTCGTCACTTTAATAAAGTGCGAAGTAAACGATTTCCGCTCCTTGCTTTTTCCGATCGGCTGTTTATCCGCTTTGACTTCAGTCAACACACTATCTTTAATGATCCAGAGTGGATTATTTGCTCCACTCCATTGAATTTCAGTACTTTCCGCCCTCACGCTTCCGGGTTCTGTCCTCCTCCCAGCTACCTCCCCGCCTCTGTTCCTCTGCACCCGCATAAGCGAAATGTCCATTCCATCATTAATCTCCTCTCCCGATTTCTCAAACGTCTCAATAACAAGTTCCGAAACTTTATCCAATATCTTTCCGGTATCCAAACAGCCGAATTCTTTAACCGCTCTGTTCAGGGCATTGGAACAAACTACACTCACCAATGCACCCGGTACCCCATGTCCGGTACAATCAGCGGCAGCAATAAAAACATAACCTTTCGTGGCATACATCCAGTAAAAGTCACCCGCCACAATATCCTTGGGAAGATAAAGCACAAAGCTCTCCGGAAAATGCAGGTTGATTTCGCTCAATGGAGGCAGAATAGCCTGCTGCAGGCGTTGGGCATATGTAATCGAATCGACAATTTCATGTTGTTTTTCCTCTACAAGGATTTTCTGCCGAACAACCTCATTTTTCTCTTTAACAAGCTCAGTCGTTCTTTCCACAACCCGTTCTTCCAATACTACCAGTGCCTTTTCCTGAGCCCGTATAGTTTCAGTTTTTAAGGCATTGATTTTATTCCCCATCACAAAAGACAACAAAGTAGCAGAGGCCACCAATCCAACCAGGTCAGGCACTAAAGTAAAGTCCTGAAAGCCTGAAGTCTGTCCGGAGTTAAAAAGATTGACAAGAGCAATGGTTAAAGCCGCCAGGAAGGCCATAAAATAAATAGAATTGGCCAGCACAAAATATTTTACCTGCCTGTTTCCCTTTTTCAGGCAGGTAAGGCTTATAATGAAAGTGAACAGGAAAGCAGCTCCGCCATGAGACCAGCCATGCCCTATCAGAGTCAATAATATATTAACGATTGAATAGGCGATAAAAAATTTCATCCATTTGTCCTTTTTCTTAAACTTTTCTTTCAGGTCAAGAAATTTCCGGGTAAACAATGAATAAAACAACATCATCATGCTGGCATAAAAAATGGATGAATCAAATTTAGACAACAAGGCCTTTAATCCGGGAAGCAAATGAAAAAAATAGGTCCCGGATTCCGGAACAGTATTGATTTGGGTCAGGGCGCCAAACAACAAAAAAAGTGAATAATACAAAAGGGATGTATCCTTGACAGAGAAGAATAGAAACAGGTAATTTAAAAAGAGAATGAATAGGATACCGAAGAAAATTCCTTTCAGATAGGTATGTATTTTTTCAGTTGTCTGGAATTTCGCCATAAGTGCAAACCAGGCCTTTTCAGAACGAAGACTAGCCAGATCCTTATCCGTTTTTAACAAATTCAGATCCGACCACCCATTGTCAATAGCTTTTTCAAGATCGGCAAACGCCTTTTCCTTCTCCCCTATAAGTGCCCAGGAACAACCTGCATTGTACAATAAATTATTTGCTCCCATAGCCTTTAAACCTTTTCCGGTACCCATATCAAATGCCTCTTCATATAACAGAGCTGATTTTTCATAATGCGCGCTGTCATAATTATTCTTGGCTTCACTTTGCAATTCTCCATGCAAAACAGACTTGATTTTCCTTTTGTGTACGCTGTCAGTATTAGATTTCAACAGGGTCCGCAGGGAATCAATACTATGGGAATAATTCTTATGAACATCCTTTCCCTCAGAATCATACCGAAAGGAAATCGAATCAGAATGAAAAGAGACCTGAGCATTTATAAAAGCACATGGAAGGATCAGCAGAAAAAAGAAAACCCTAAACGCCCTTGTTATCATACCAGCCCTCGCAATCATACCAGCATTTATAATCATTCTAACTCTTGTTTCACACTAAAAGATTAATCCTGCCGGGCACAACTTCACTTAACAATTATCAGTCGCTTGTTGATTCTGCCCTTGCTGCCTGTAACAGATATCGTATAAATGCCATCAGCCAGGTTGTTCCCATCAAGGGTTACACTCCCCGTAAAAAGAAATTGCTTATACATCAAATTACCGCGCACATCAAACACCTGCAGCAATTGCTGCTCGGCAGAAGAAGACGTCACTACAAAATTTCCACCTGAAGGATTGGGGTACACAGATACTGAATAATTGTCTGACTCAGTAGCAATCCCCGTACAAATATTAATCGTTAAGACCATTGAACTGATGCCTTCGTTACATGGGGCAATCCCGCTCACAGCATTTGTAGCAGTAAGCGTTAAGGTAACACTTCCATTGGCAATATCAGCTGATGAAGGAGTGTACGCCGCATTCGGCAATGCTGCATTATCAAAAACACCGGTTCCCGAACTTGTCCAGATAGAGCCAGTTGCTGAGCTGCCAACCACACCCGCTAATGTAAATGAAGTGCCTGCGCAAATGACGGCATTGGATCCTGCATTAGCAGCAATAACCGAACTGATGGTTACACCAAAGCTTGCAGCAGACGCCGAGCATCCTCCACCTGCAGCAATGTTATTACTGATCGTATACGAAGCAGGAGTACTTCCTGCCAGGTCAATCTCCCCGGTAGACGTATTAACAAAAACCAAACCTGCAGGCAAAGCCGAAAAAACTCCGGCACTTGCCCCTGCTGTAAAATGTGGAAATGGATTTGCCTCCCCATCGCAATAAGCTGTGGAATAGGTGAACGCAGCATCAGGAGAAGTCGTTATGGTAACGCTCACTGTACTGCTGGCCGGGCAGGTCCCATCTGTTAAATAAGTTACGTTATATGTTGCAAGCGCGCTGCTGCCTAAAGTAATCTTTCCCGACGACGCATTTAATGATAAACCAGCGGGAGAAGAAGTGAATAATCCCCCCGCAAGTCCGGAAATAACAGGACTTGGGTCCGATCCGGATTTACAGATAGTTGGAGAGGAATAACTGAAAGAAGGATTATCAGAAGGTATGATCGTAATTGCTATAGCAGCAGAGCTTACAGAAGTACAGCCATTACCATCTGTAACCAGAACAGAATCACGGCCGCCAACTGAAACAGAAATAGCAGAGGTAGTTGCTCCAGTACTCCACAAATAAGAACTTCCGGCACTGCAGGTAAGAGTCACTTTGCCACCGTTACAAAAAGAGGTCGGTCCGCCTGGAGTAATCGTAGCTGTTGGTAATGGGTTCACCGTTACATTTTGTGCTGCTGTGGCAGTATTTCCGCTACCATCCGTTACTGTCCATGTGACTACGGTTGTTCCTTCAGGGTAAGTACCGGAAGGATGATCATTACCAAAAGAAGCCACAGAGCAATTATCTGCAGTTACCGGAGTGCCCAATACCACCGTCTCCCCGACACAGACAAAAACATCTGCAGGGGCAGTAATGGTCGGATTAATGTGATCCTTTACAGTTACCGTTTGAGTTGCAGTCGCAGAGTTGCCGCTGCCATCCGTTGCCGTCCAGGTCACAGTGGTATTACCAAGGGGGAAAGCAGAAGGCGCATTATTTGTTAAACTTGCCACGGCACAATTGTCAGCAGCGTTGGGAAATCCCAATAAAACTCCGATTACAGTACATCCTGTGGAAATATTTACATTCACATTTGCAGGGGCAGTAATAGTCGGAGCAATATTATCAGTTACAGTCACCGTTTGATCTGCAGTGGCCGAATTTCCACTACCATCTATTACTGTCCAGGTAACCGTAGTATTTCCTAAAGGAAAGGCAGAGGGAGCATTATTAAATACAACGGCTACAGAGCAATTATCTGCTGTCACAGGTGTTCCCAATACAACTCCGGTTGCAGTGCATCCTGTATTGGTCGTCGCATTTACAGTTGCAGGAGCCGCAATGGTTGGGTTTATATTATCCGTTACCTTAACCATTTGAGTTGCAGTTGCCGTATTCCCGCTGCCATCCGTAACGGTCCAGGTCACGGTGGTGTTTCCCAAAGGAAAGGCAGATGGCGCATCATTGATGACATTTGCAACAGAACAATTATCCGCAGTAACAGGAGTACCCAAAGAAACACCGGTTGCAGTACATCCTGTATTTGTAAATACACTCACTGTTGCTGGCGCGGTGATGGTCGGATTAACATTATCCGTTACGGTAACTATTTGATTAGCAGTTGCTGTATTGCCACCTCCGTCCGTTACAGTCCAGATAACTGTTGTGTTTCCAAAAGGGAAAGCAGACGGAGCATTATTCGTCACATTTGCCACAGAACAATTATCAGCTGTTCCAGGGTTTCCCAATGAAACGCCGGTTGCAGTACATCCTGTATTTGTAAATGCATTTACAGTTGTAGGCGCAGTAATGGTCGGGTTAACATTATCAGTTACGGCAACTGTTTGAGTCGCGGTTGCTGTATTTCCGCTTCCGTCTGTTACTGTCCAGGTGACAGTTGTGTTGCCCAATGGATAAGTGCTTGATGCGTGATCATTTACCACACTTGCCACAGAACAATTATCAGCTGTCACAGGCGCTCCCAACGAAACACCGGTTGCAGTACATCCCGTATTTGTAAATGCGTTCACAATGGCGGGTGCCGAGATAGTCGGATTAACATTATCTGTTACAGTAACTGTTTGAGTCGCAGTTGCAGTATTACCGCTCTCGTCTGTTACCGTCCAGGTAACCGTTGTATTTCCCAAAGGAAAGGCAGAAAGAGCATTATTCGTCACACTTGCAACCGAACAATTATCTGCAGTAGCAGGAGTACCCAAAGAAACACCAGTTGCTGTACATCCTGTATTTGTAAATGCATTCACTGTTGACGGCGCAGTAATGGTCGGATTAACATTATCCGTTACGGTAACTGTTTGATTGGCAGTTGCAGTATTACCGCTTCCGTCCGTTACAGTCCAGTGGACAGTAGTATTTCCCAAAGGAAAAGTTGTTGATGCATAATCATTGACTACACTTGCTACAGAACAATTATCTGCTGTCACAGGCATTCCCAAAGAAACACCAGTTGCCGTACATCCCGTATTCGTAGTAGCGAATACTGTTGCAGGTGCTGTAATGGTTGGATTGACATTGTCTGTAATAGTTACTGAGAATGAACATGTTGGTGCCCCGCAGGTATTGGTTGCTGTAAGAGTTACTATGGTCACACCCAAATTAAAAGCAGAACCTGTCCCGGTTCCGGTTCCACTACCTGTGGTGACGCCACTTAAACTATAGCTAATTGCCGGGGCAGGCGAACCTGTAACAGCAGGTGCTGAATAATTCACAATTGCATTGCATGATCCGGCCGTTGTATTTGATATTTGGTCTGCAATGCAGGTAATAACCGGAAGTGTATTAACTGTAACTGCTATAGGCGCTGAGCTTGCAGAAGTACACCCATTAACATCCTTAATCGTCAGCGAATAGGAGCCTGTAGCAGAGGCTGTGATGGATGCCGTTGTTGGTCCGGTACTCCAGGAATAAGAATTACCGGCACTGGAAGTTAAAAGCACACCACCTCCCTGACAAAAAGTAGTAGATCCGTTGGGTGTAATAATGGGGGCACCCGGCAATGGATTGACCATAATCACTACTGCTGCAGAACTTAAAGAGGTACAACCATTTGCATCAGTCACCTGAACAGAATCACGTCCGGCTGCAAAAATCGGAATACCCTGCTGATTCGGATCTCCATTACTCCATATATAAGAGCTGCCTGCACTACATATTAAATCCACAAATCCACCCTGGCAGAAGGTGGTAGGACCATCGGGCGTGATTGTAGGTGTAGCTGGCAGGGGGAGAATGGAAGTTGAAACAGAAGTTACAGGAGATGCGCATCCAAACGAATTGGTGATAACCAGTGAATCCCAACCGGCTGTTTTTACATAAATGGAAGGGCTTGTCGCTCCGGTAGTCCATGTATAAGTAGTTCCTGCGCTGGAAGTTAAAAGTACGCTATCACCCTGACAGAATGTGGTCGAGCCGGTTGGTGTTATAGTGGGGGCTGCCGGTACCGGATTAACAGTTATGGTCATACTGCTTGAACAGGCGCCTGGTGTCACGCATCCACCCTCTCCTCTTGCATAATATGAGGTAGTGGAAGCAGGTGAAACAGAAATTGCAGTTCCGCTGCCAACACTTGTTGCTCCACAACTTCCGCTATACCATTGCCATTTTGTTGCACTGTTTTGTACCCCTGTCACTATACTCAGTATAGTACTCTGTGCGCCGCAATTGGTGGAAGATGAAGTGGCAAGTGTCGGAATGCCCGGATTTACGCAGGAAGGTACATATACCCACACTGCTCCTGCATTACTATTATCATCAGGGCCTCCTATTAAGGTAGTTGTTCCATCCGTTGAAATGGAAACGGAGGTCCCTTGTTCAGGAGCACCTACAGCACCAGTACCAATTAGTTGAGTTCCCTGCTGAGTCCATATTCCGCCAGACATGGTGAAAACCCATGCTGCCCCAATAAAACTATTATCATTAAATCCCCCTATAATTGCAGTACTTCCATCAGCTGAAATGGAAACAGAGGTCCCTTGCTTTGCAGAACCTGTTGCCCCAGTACCAGTTAATTTACTCCCTTGCTGTGCCCATGCTCCCGCTGAGCGTGTATAAACCCACGCCGCTCCTGCACCACCATTGTCAGAATGCCCTCCAACAAGAGCCGTATTGCCATCCGATGAAAGAGCCACAGCGTAGCCCTGATCCGCTGAACCCACAGCCCCGGTACCTACTAATTTACTTCCCTGCTGGGTCCAGACTCCACCTGAAAGGCTATACACCCAGGCAGCTCCTGCAAAACTATTATCCGCAAATCCCCCCGCAATTGCAGTAAACCCATCTGATGAAATAGCTACTGAATACCCTTGTTCTGCAGCCCCTACAGCTCCTGACCCAACTAATTTACTTCCCTGCTGCGACCATGTTATGCCATTGCGGACAAAAACCCAGACTGCCCCCGCGCTGCTATTATCATTTAATCCTCCCACGATAGCCGTATTCCCATCGGCTGAAATGGAAACAGCCTGGCCTTGATTCGCTGTACCTATTGCACCTGTTCCAACCAATCCAATCGCCTGCTGAGACCATGCGGTTCCTGATCTTGTGTAAATCCAGACTCCTGAATTGCTGCTGCCCACGATAGCAGTGTTCCCGTCAGCCGAAATGGAAACTGACCATCCAAAAAAAGTTGAAAAGGTAACCCCTGTTCCGACCAGTTTACTTCCCTGTTGGCTCCAGACTAAACCTGATCGTACATAAATCCATGCTGCACCTGTATTGGTATTATCAAAATATCCACCAACAATTGCAGTATTCCCATCTGATGAGATGGCAACAGAATAGCCCTTTTCTGCTGAGCCTACACCCCCCGTACCAACCAATTTGCTTCCCTGTTGCGCAACCGGATAAGGCGTAGCAGTAACTGAAAAATTACTGCCACTTAATGCATTGCCACCTGCAGTTGTAAGAGATAAATTGCCAGTTACCGCTCCTGGCATTACCAGGCACTCCAGTTTAGTTCCTGTATTTGATATCACAATAGCCGGTATTCCGCCGATAGTAAAAGAGGTGGGGCTTCCCAGATTGTAACCCATAACAGTCACCAACGTACCAGGCGCACCGCTGGAAGGACTGAAAGAATTAATTACAGGCGGGGCGATCGTATAAACCCAGGCCGCTCCTGCATTGCTGTTATCAAATGGTCCTCCTGCGATCAGCGTGGTTCCGTCAGCTGAAATGGAAATAGCATTTCCCTGACCTGCTAACCCTGTTGCTCCTGTACCTACCAGGTTATATGCCGATTGTTGCTGGGTTTCCTGTTGGGTCCAAACGGAGCCAAAACGAGTGAATACCCATACTGCTCCTTCTCCACTATTATTAGCTGGTCCACCCAGAACAGCAGTATTTCCGTTCGATGAAATGGAAACGGACCAGCCTTGCTGAGAAGCTCCAACGTTAAATGTCCCCGCCAGTTTATTTCCCTGTTGAGACCATACCGTACCTGACCGGGTATAAACCCAGGCAGCTCCCGCACCTCCATCATTATAGCCACCCGAGATTGCAGTATTGCCATCAGATGAAATAGAAACGGAAAAACCCTGACGAGCAGCACCTGTTGCCCCCGTTCCCACCAGTTTATTTCCCTGCTGCGACCATACTGTTCCTGACCACGTATAAATCCAAACGGCTCCTACATCAATATTATCAGCATATCCCCCTGTTATAAGTGTATTCCCATCGGATGAAAGGGCAATAGCGTAACCTTGAAGTGCATTGCCAACAGCTCCTGTTCCCACCAATTTAGTACCCTGCTGAGACCACACTCCTGCTGTGCAGGTATAAACCCAAATTGCGCCCTGATTGGCATTGTCATAGCAACCACCTGCCACAGCTGTATTACCATCCGCTGAAATGGAAACAGATACCCCTTGCTGTGCTGCACCCGTAGCTCCCGTACCTGTTAATTTGCTTCCTTGCTGGGTCCATACCCCTCCGGAACGGGTAAAAATCCAAACAGCTCCTGCGTTACTATTATCACCTGGGGCACCAATGATAGCTGTATTTCCATCTGCTGAAATGGAAACAGAAGCTCCCTGCTGTGCCGCTCCCACGGCTCCTGCTCCAACTAATTTAGTTCCCTGCTGCGACCAAGCGTTCCCGGATCTGGTATAAATCCAGGCCGCGCCTGTATTACTATTGTCAGCATATCCTCCTAAGATTGCAGTGTTACCATCTGCCGAAATGGAAACAGAATAACCCTGGGACGCAGAGCCCGTGGCACCGCTTCCAACCAATTTACTACCTTGTTGAATAGATGGATAAGGTGTTGTTATAACTGTAAAACTACTGACACTAATTGCAGTACCGTTCGCCGTAGTAATGGATATGGACCCTGTTAAAGCAGAAGACATTACCACGCCCACCAATTGGCTGCCGGTATTTGATTCCACTATGGCTGTAGCTCCTCCAATTGTAAAAGCTGTCGGGCTTCCAAGGTTGGTACCTGATATAGTAACCACTGTACCTGGGGCCCCGCTTGAGGGATTGAACGAAGTTATAGTTGGAGTTTGGGCATGCAACGCATTAGGAAAAAAGGCAAATGCGGCAAGTACTAATACTATTAAAACCCCTGCCCTGTTTCCCCTTTGGAATCCAGATTGTTTTGTACATTTTTTCATCGAATCGAATTTAAATGGAGGACAAAATGGAAAATAAAATTTCAAGACAAATTTATGCGATTTATCGGCAAAGTCAATCATTGAACCGACAATTAAAACGGTATCGAACCATAGAGCAGACTTAGGCCAGTTCTTAGCCAACCTGCATAAAAATTAACCAAATAGATTAACTACCCCCCAATCCGGATCATACTCCGGTTCTCAATATTATTCGCATCTTCATCTGTTGTTTTTCCTGTGCTTAGAAACCCGCTTTTGGCGGGTTTCTCAAAATCTTTCCTTCCCCCCAGTTCCTTTTTCTTGCCCAGAACACAATCCATAATCAATTGCTCAATAATCTCTCCCCTTCTCCATGGCCCTAGCAAATCCACTTCCCCTTGAGAGAACAAGCAATTCTTCATCTTCCCGTCCGCGGTCAACCTTAAGCGGTTGCAACCACCACAAAAGGGCTCAGTCACTGTCGTAATAAAAGCAAAGGTCCCCACATGCCCCTTCACCTTATATTTCTTCGCCGTATCAGAAGGTGCATCCGTTAATTTTTCCAACGCATTCCCGGCAGCAATCAAGGCTAGCATTTCGGCATAAGAAAACACCTTACTACGTTCCCATGCATTCCCCGCAAAAGGCATAAACTCAATAAAACGCACCTCTAACGGAAAGTCTTTTGTCCAGGCAATAAAATCCAATAGGACGTGCTCATTCACGCCCCTCACCACGACCATGTTTAACCTCACCTTAAAATCATTCGCAAGCAGCAATTGAATATTCTCCACTATTTTATTAAACTCTCCCCGCTGAGTAATCGCCAGAAACTCTTCCGCATTTAGTGTATCCAGACTTACATTCACTGAACGAATTCCTGTACGCTTAAAAACTCCGACAAATTTATGCACCAACACACCATTGGTAGAAACCGCCAGCTCAACAGGCAAATCAGCCAAGCCCTCCATTATCCGGGCGGCATCAAGCCTCACCAATGGTTCACCACCCGTCAGGCGTATTTTCTTCACCCCCAGATTCACAAACACACCCGCAATTCCTAAAATCTCATCCACCTGCATAAGTTTCGCAGAAGCAGTAGTCATCACTTTTTCATCCGGCATACAATACCTGCAACGCAGATTACAGGCATCCGTCAGCGAAATGCGCAAATAATCATGTTTGCGTCCAAATGTATCGTATAGTCGATCGGGAAGCATCCTTTCAGAGAATTTAATAAATGTGAATATAATTATAAATTCGGTGTTTTTGTTTATAGCCTTATTTGCGGCTCACGCCGGCCCGCCCATTTAGGAACCGTATTAAACCCTGCTAAAAAACGAGTATCTTTAAATATGATTGGTTACCGGTTTTCCAAATACAACGCACCTTTACAAACCCCTTTTGAACAACTGTTTGATATTTTCAAGCAGCTGATTACTTATACCAGCGGGGATGTGGATGAGGCGATCAATTGGCTGACTGAACTGGACAAGGAATATAAACTCACGACTCCTGAATATAGTATCGAAGATTTCATTCAGGAGATGAAGGACAAGGGTTACCTGAGAGAAGAAGTAGAGAGTTCTGGCGGAATGAAGATCACCAAAAAAACAGAACAAGCCATCCGGCAACAGGCGCTCGACAAAGTGTTCGGTAAACTGAAGAAGGGCCGCAAAGGCAATCACTCCACAAAATTTACCGGAACAGGAGAAGAGAACAGTGTTGATTCCAGGCCTTTCCGTTTCGGAGATTCACTCGACCAGATTTCCATGCTGGAGTCCATGAAAAATGCACAGATCAATAATGGTATTGGGGATTTCAGGATCACAGAAAACGATCTGGAGGTGAAAGAAACAGAACACAAGTCGCAAACCTCCACGGTTCTTATGATCGACATTTCGCATTCCATGATCCTTTATGGAGAGGACAGGATTACCCCAGCCAAGAACGTGGCGATGGCGCTGGCAGAACTTATCAAGCGCAAGTACCCAAAGGACACACTTGATATAATTGTTTTTGGCGACGATGCCTGGAAGATAGAAGTGAAGGATCTGCCTTTCCTCCAGGTAGGCCCCTATCATACAAATACTGTTGCAGGATTGGAACTTGCTATGGACTTGCTGAGACGAAGAAAAAATGCCAACAAACAGATTTTCATGATCACGGATGGTAAACCAACCTGCCTGAAAGAACATGGAAGCTATTATAAAAACAGCTTCGGGCTGGATGCGAAAATTATCAATAAGTGCCTGAATCTTGCCAGAAGTTGCAGGCGCCTGAAGATTCCAATCACCACTTTTATGGTGGCCAGCGACCCCTACCTTCAGGAATTTGTACGGGATTTTACAGAAGCCAATGCAGGTAAGGCTTTTTACACTTCCTTGCAGGGACTTGGAGAATTTATTTTTGAAGATTTTGAACGAAATAAAAAGAGAAAAATAAAATGAGCAGGGCAAAGACATTAGGTGAACTTAAAAAGTCGGGTTATAAAAGTAAATCCATCAAGGATGAACTGAGGGACAACCTGATTGAAAAAATTAAAAAAAAGGAAACAATTTTCAAGGGTATTATTGGATTCGAAGATACCGTCATCCCCGAAATTGAAAGAGCTTTGTTGTCAAGGCACAATATGAATCTGCTTGGCCTCAGAGGGCAGGCCAAGACAAGAATTGCCCGACAACTGATTGAATTCCTGGATGAGTATATACCTGTTGTAGAAGGATCTGAACTGAATGACGATCCCTTGAATCCTGTTTCAGATTTTGCAAAAAGAGAAATTGAAAGACTTTCTGATAGCACTCCCATTACCTGGCTGCACCGCTCTGACCGTTATGTGGAAAAACTGGCAACCCCGGATGTTTCCATCGCCGACCTGATTGGAGATGTGGATCCGATCAAAGCTGCCAATCTGAAACTGAGTTATGCGGACGAACGGGTGATACATTACGGTATTATTCCCCGCAGTAACCGCTGCATTTTTGTGATCAACGAATTGCCGGATCTGCAGCCAAGGATACAGGTGGCCTTGTTTAATATTTTGCAGGAAGGAGATATTCAGATCAGAGGATTTAAACTCCGGATTCTCCTGGATATGGAATTTGTTTTTACCGCAAATCCAGAGGATTATACCAACAGAGGAAGCATAGTTACACCTTTGAAAGACCGGATAGGGAGTCAGATATTGACCCATTACCCTAAAAGCATAGCACTGTCTAAAAAAATCACCCTGCAGGAAGCAAATATCAATCAGCAGCAAAGGGACCAGGTTGAGGTGACGGACCTTATAGCAACGTTAATCGAACAGGTAGCATTCGAGGCAAGGGAAAGTGAATACGTTGATTCCAAAAGTGGCGTTTCCGCCCGGCTGACCATCTCAGCTTACGAGAATTTGGTGAGTACCGCTGAACGCCGTATGCTGCTGAATGGTGAAAAGAAAACCACCGCCAGAATCTCCGACCTGAACGGCATCATCCCGGCAGTAAATGGTAAGATTGAGCTGGTATATGAAGGAGAGAATGAAGGGGCCGGAATGGTTGCAAAGATTTTACTTGGAAAAGCCATACGCAATGAATTTCTAAAGTATTTTCCCGATCCGGGTAAGTTAAAGAAGAAAAAAGAGGCAAGCCCTTACCAGGTGATTGTTGACTGGTTTGCCGAAGGACATGTGGTGGACCATCTTATGCTGGAGGATGAAAAGACCTACGCAAAGGGTCTTGAAGCAATCCCGGGATTATCAGCTCTGGTTGAAAAGTTTATGCCCGCTCAGAAACGGAACGAAAAACTGGCAGGTATGGAGTTTGTGCTTTTCGCCATGGCAGAACATTCCCTGATTGGAAAATCTGACCTGATCAGCGGAGTGCAGTTTAAAGACTTGATGGGAACGATGCTTTCTGATAAGTTTACCGGTAGTGATTAACAGTAAATTCCACCCCATAAGATTGAATCAAACAGCCCTCATTTTACTCCTCCTATTCCTTGTCGCCTTCTTCTATTCCACAGTAGGCCATGGAGGAGCAAGTGGCTATATAGCAGTCCTAACACTAATCGGCATCAGCCCCCTGCTAATAAAACCCTCTGCTTTACTTTTAAATATCTTCGTAGCCTCCATAGCCTTTTTCCACTACTACCGAGGCGGACACTTTCGCTGGAAACTATTTTATCCATTTGCCCTCTTATCTATTCCCATGGCCTGGCTTGGCACTTTTGTAGCATTGGATCCCATCTGGTACAAGCGAATTTTGGGAATATGTCTGATATTCGCTGTACTTCGAATTGCAGGACTATTCAACAGAAAAGAAATCTCAACCACAACTCCGGTGCCAATATTAGCAGGTCTCCTAATTGGCGCAGCATTGGGTTGCATAAGCGGAATGATTGGCATAGGAGGAGGAATTATTTTAAGTCCGATCATTTTGCTTTTCCGGTGGGGTAACCTCAAAGAAACAGCAGCTGTATCCGCATTATTTATACTCGTCAATTCCATTTCAGGTATGGCCGGAATGTGGAAACAGGAAATAGTCTGGCCAACACACATTTTAGTTTGGCTTGGTGCAGCTATTATAGGAGGCTTTGTTGGATCCTGGTGGGGAAGCAGGAAAGCTCAGAACAATACCCTGAAAAACATACTCGCATCTGCATTACTTCTTGCAGCCCTGAAACTTATTTTTGCCTGACCTGAGCCTTAACCTTAGATTTGTTCACCATCCTGTAACAAAGAAACGCAAACAAAGGAGCAGCTGCCACATCTACCGCATAATGCACATGCTGCACCAACACAAAAACAGCAACCAACACAGTAGCGACAATAAAATAATATTTCAAAGGACGCCAGGGCATGGTAAAGCAAAGCAAACACATGGTCGAAACATGACCCGAAAAAAACAAATCCTTGGTAATAACAGAGCCCTGATAAAATAATTTACCCACAAAAGGATCAACTAAAGGAATCAATGCCCGATCAGGCTCCAGAACAATCAGGAACATACAGATAACTCTCACCACAAATAATAATGTATAAGCCTGCAGACATTTTAAAAAAAGCAGAGGGTGAACACTCAGGTAAACAATTGCCAGAAAAACCACAGAATAAATCAACAAAAAAACAGGAACGGACATGTCGTAGGCCGGTACCTGATTCAATACCCAATCGTTCAGCCTGTACCCCGATCTTGCCTGAATAAAATTGAAAAATGGAGAAACGAATGCCAAAACAGGAATAAGCAGGACAAGTGTGCATATGCTTTGCAGCCTGAAAGACCTCTCAGCCCATGCCAGTTTCCAATTTAATTTAAACATGTGCAAATTTAAAGTAATTTTCCGCTGCATATGATTACAGTAGAACAAGCCAAATCAATTCTCCTCCAAAATATCCCTGTTCTGACAGAAAAGGTAGAGGTAAAAATTGCAGAAGCACTTGGATACAGGCTGGCAGAAGATATTTATGCAACGCTCAATCTTCCTCCATTTGATCAGAGTAATGTAGATGGCTATGCTATAAGATTTGCCTCGGGCCAGCAAATCCCAGCAAGCAAGCAGCAATTTCTTGCCTACAAAGTCATTGCTGAAATAAAAGCCGGTGATTCAACAAACCTGAAACTCGAAGCAGGAGAAGCGGCAAGAATATTCACAGGAGCAATGGTCCCGGAAGCCAGTGATGCCATCATTATGCAAGAACATATCACCCGCAACGGAAACCTAATCACCAGTAACGAACTTCTTCCCAAAGCAGGGGAACAAATACGTAAGGAAGGAGCTCAAATCAAAGAGGGAGAACTGGCTCTTGACAAAGGCACTTTACTCAATCCATCCGTTATTGGCTTTTTAGCAGCACTGAGCTTACAAAAAGTTACTGTTTTCAAAAAACCATCCGTTTCTCTTATTATTACTGGAAACGAGTTTCAGGAGAGCAACACAACCAATTTAGCACCTGGTAAAATCTACGAATCCAATTCTGCCACACTTCATTCCGCGCTAATCTCAATGGGCCTAACCCTAAACAGCATCCATTTTGTAAAAGACGACAAAAAAGCACTGGAGCAAACTATCAATGATGCCTTACCCGGCGCCGACCTGCTTCTTATATCCGGAGGAATCTCTGTAGGCGAATATGATTTTGTAAAAGAAGCATTAATGGATAATGGCATAACCACCCTGTTTCATAAAATCGCTCAAAAACCTGGCAAACCCCTGTACTTTGGAAAAAATAAAACCACATTCGTTTTTGGCTTACCAGGCAACCCGGCATCCGCACTTACTTGTTTTTACCAATATGTTTACCCTGCATTAAGGAAAATGCAAGGCCATTCAACCCTGTTTTTGAAAACCCTGCAACTTCAAGCTCTAAAAGATATTTCAAAAAAAACAGGTCTGGCCCACTTCTTAAAAGCACAAATAAAAACAGATGGCGTGCTTCCCTTGCAAGGGCAGGAATCATTTATCATGAAATCTTTTGCAGAAGCCGGAGCATTCCTATATTTACCAAAGGAAAAAGAAAGTGTTCATGCAGGCGAAATGGTAGAAGTGCATTTATTGCCGGAGAGTTGACGAAAAGGATAATATTAGAAGGCGTTATTTATACCAAGCGATGTTAGAGTTAAAAATTAAATGATCGAACTAACAGTTTTGTTTTTCGGAGAACTTGCTGAATTAGCAGCAACGAAAGAAACTACCCTTTCGAATATAAAAGACACAAGCGCATTAAACGATACAAGCACATTAGTCGATTACATACATGAAAATTACCCTCGCTTAAGAAACAAAACATTCAACCTGGCCTTGAACCGGGAAATAATCACAGAAAAACGATTGGTTAAAAACGGAGACGAAATAGCCTTACTCCCCCCCTACGCAGGAGGATAAAGCTTAAATTAGTTTATATGGAAAACGATCAGCTTAAAACCCAACATTTAAAACCCAACAAGGTTTTAAAAAAATTCCTCCAACATGGTCCAATCTCCCCTCAATTCATAGCCGACTCCATTTCCAAACACAGCAGCAAAACAAACATTGGTGCGCATACAATTTTTCTTGGGCAAGTCCGGAAAGATAAAATAGAAACCAACGAAGTCCAGGCTATAGAATATTCCGCCTACGAAGAAATGGCAGAACAGGAAATCCACAAGCTCCGGGAAGAAGCCATCAGCAAATACCAGCTTAGTTGCCTCCATATCCATCACAGCCTCGGCAACGTGAATGCAGGAGAAATATCCCTTTTCGTATTTGTCTCAGCTCCACACCGTACAAACGTATTCACAGCTTGTTCTGACGTAGTGGAACAAATCAAAAATAAAGTCCCCATCTGGGGCAAAGAAATTCTTGCCAACGGGACCCATATCTGGAAAACAAATAAAACAAATGGTTGACATTACTCACAAATCCAGCACATTACGTCAGGCCATCGCTCAGGCCATTGTAAAAGTCAGTCAGCAAAAAACCATTGATGCTGTCCTCAGCAAAACCGTACCCAAAGGCGATGTCTTTGAAATGGCCAAAACTGCGGGTCTTTTCGCAGTAAAAAAAACCCCAGAACTCATTCCCGATTGTCATCCATTGCCCATAGAATTCACCGCAGTTCGGTTCCGGGTAAAAGACCTTGAAATACACATTGAACTTGAAGTAAAAACCATCTACAAAACAGGAGTCGAAGTAGAAGCCATGCATGGTGTATCTATAGTCGCGCTAACTATATACGACATGCTCAAGCCCATAGATAAAGGGATAGAAATAACCAACATAAAACTTCTGGAGAAAAAAGGAGGCAAATCAGATTTTATTTCAGATAACAAAAAAGCTAGTCCGGAAATCAATCACAAATACGATTCAAACAACACAAATTTAAAATCCGCAGTAGTTGTAATCTCTGACTCCGTCTCAGCAGAAAAAACGGAAGACCTAAGCGGCAAACTCATAATCGAACAGCTTAAAAAGTATCACTTCAACAATACCGCTTACCACATTGTCCCCGATGAAATCACAGCAATACAAACTAAAATCAAACAACTCTGCCTGGAAAAAGCTAACCTGATCATTACCACAGGAGGCACCGGCCTTTCGCTCCGCGACATAACACCTGAAGCCATACGCCCATTACTCGATCAGGAAATTCCAGGAATAATGGAAGCTTCAAGAGTATACGGACAGAGCAGAACACCTTACGCAATGCTTTCCAGAGGAATAGCAGGGTTTGCCGGCAACACCTTAATCCTTACGCTACCTGGCTCAGTCAGAGCAGTCGGAGAATCAATGAATTCCTTATTCCCTCAAATTCTACATATATTTAAAGTAAGAGAAGGCCACAGGCATCAGGATTAGCTTTAAAATCACAAAAAAATCCGTATCATTAAGAACTAAAGATTATAAAAAAATTATCCCAATGAAAAAACTTCTATTCCTCGCACTTCTCCTGCCTGCAATAACCTTTAGCCAGCTCACCATCAACATTACCTACGCCTATAACCTGACACCCCTGACAGACACTCTCTTCCTCGCCGGAACTTTTAATGCATGGCTGCAAAACAGCCCTGCCTACGAATTCAAGCGCACAGGTTTCAATGTTTTCTCAATTACTTTCAGTCCTCCTGCGGGAGCCATACAATACAAAGTAACAAGAGGAACCTGGGCAACAGTCGAATCCGATTCTTTAGGCGGCACGATTTCCAACAGAACCTATACCTATTCAGGAAGCCCTTCGACTGTAAACATTAAAATCCCCGGCTGGACAGACATAGGAGGAAAAGGGCAAACCACAGCCGCTGCCAATGTTCACCTGCTCACCATGCATTTTCCCATGCCCCAACTCAGCAGTACCCGAAGAATCTGGGTTTACCTTCCGCCAGACTATCTTACTTCTTCCAAAAAATACCCGGTGCTCTATATGCACGATGGCCAAAATCTATTTGACACCTATACTTCTTTTAGCGGAGAATGGCAGGTAGACGAATCTCTGAATACCCTGTTCACACAAGGAGATTATGGGATAATCGTAGTAGGAATAGACAATGGACCAAACCGGATAGGTGAATATTCCCCCTGGATAAACAGTGCTTATGGAGGCGGACAGGGTGCTCAGTACGTTAGCTGGATGGTCAGCAACCTCAAGCCTTATATTGACAGTGTATTCCGAACCAACTCTACACCTAAATACACCGGAATAATGGGGAGTTCCATGGGCGGGTTAATTTCACAATACGGAGGAATACAATTTCAAAATACCTGGAAAAAAGTCGGGCTTTTATCGCCCTCCTTCTGGTTTGCCGACTCCATATTTGTACAGGAACACAACATAGGAGTTCAAAAAGACATGAAATTTTACTTCGAATCGGGCAGCAACGAAGACTCTACAATGGTACCGCTAATGGTCGCAATGAAAGACAGCCTGCTCAAAGGTGGATTAGACACCTCCAGAGTCCGTCTGCGCACTTATCTCAATGGACAGCACGCCGAAGCCTATTGGGCGCTCTACTTTCCCATTGCTTATCAATACCTGTTTGCTAATCTCAATATTGGCACTGGCATGGACGAGGAGGCGACCACAACAAATACCACATTTGATCTTTTCCCAAACCCCACAAACGATCAACTATTTTTTCAGATTGGATCCGGCGAAAGCCTCTGGAATATACAATTACTGAATAGTAACGGAGACATTTTGCATCAGCAAAAAATAAAAGACAAAGGATTTTTAAATACGGGTCATCTCCCTGCAGGGATCTATTTCCTGAAAGGACAAGACACAAAAGGAAATTTTGCAAACAAGAAGTTCATCATAGAACATTAAGTATGTGTGGAATAATAGCCGTATTCACCTCAAAAGGCAGCTCCAAAGAATTTAGGGCCGGCGTACTTGAAATGTCAAAAAAAATCCGGCACCGGGGTCCGGACTGGTCAGGCATATACAGTGACGACAAAGTCATTCTTACCCACGAACGGCTCGCCATCGTTGACCCGGAATCAGGGCAGCAACCTTTATTCAGCGAAGACAAACAACTCATACTTGCAGTAAATGGTGAAATTTATAATCACAAAGAATTAAGAAAAGATTTAATTGATTATCCTTTCCAGACACATTCCGATTGCGAAGTAATCTTAGCTCTTTACCGAAAAAAAGGAATTCATTTTATAGAAGACCTCAATGGGATCTTCGCTTTTGCATTATACGACAAGGAAAAAAATACCTATCTGATCGCCCGGGACCACATGGGTATCATCCCCTTATACATGGGATGGGACAAGGCAGATAATTTTTATGTTGCTTCCGAACTAAAAGCCCTCGAAGGGCATTGTACAAAAATAAAAGAATTCCCCCCAGGGCATTACCTTCACAGCACAGAAGGACAGGAAGCAAAACTCTGGTACAGGCGCGATTGGATGAATTATGAAAATGTAAAAGACAATATCTCCGATACTTCCCAATTAAAAAAAGCCCTCGAAGATGCTGTACACAGGCAGTTAATGTCCGACGTACCCTATGGAGTATTGCTCTCAGGAGGCCTGGACTCTTCCATCATAGCTGCCATCACAAAAAAATTCGCACCTAACCGCATTGAATCGGGTGACCAGCAGCAGGCATGGTATCCGCGCTTACATTCTTTTGCAATAGGGTTAACCGGATCACCCGACCTGGAAGCCGCACGCAAAGCGGCTGCCCACATAGGCTCCGTCCATCATGAAATCCACTTCACAATTCAGGAAGGCCTCGATGCCATACGCGACGTCATCTATCACCTCGAAACCTATGACGTAACAACCATCCGGGCCTCCACGCCCATGTATCTGCTGGCAAGAGTCATCAAATCAATGGGAATAAAAATGGTCTTATCCGGAGAAGGCGCAGATGAAATCTTTGGAGGCTACCTCTATTTTCACAAAGCACCAACGCCTCAGGCATTTCACGAAGAAACCCTTCGCAAGCTAAGCAAACTACATTTATACGACTGCCTGCGTGCCAACAAATCCCTTGCCGCCTGGGGCATTGAAGGACGCGTTCCCTTCCTCGACAAAGAATTCATGGACACAGCCATGCGTTTGAATCCAAAGGACAAAATGGCCGGCAACGGAAAAATTGAAAAATGGATACTGCGGAAAACCTTCGAAGACTATTTACCGGAAAGCATTGCCTGGAGACAAAAAGAACAATTCTCCGATGGAGTTGGTTACAGCTGGATAGACACACTAAAGGCCGTTGCCACGGAAGAAATTAGCGACGATCAATTAAAAAACGCAGCATCCCGCTTTCCCATACATCCTCCCATGTCCAAAGAAGAATACCGGTACCGCAGCATTTTTAGCGAACTATTCCCCTCTGACTCAGCAGCCCTCTGTGTACCCTCTGTAAAATCAGTTGCCTGCAGCACACCCGAAGCACTGGCCTGGGATGCATCCTTTCAAAATGCAAATGACCCCTCAGGAAGAGCAGTTAAAACAGTACACAACGACAGCTACAAATAAAACTTATCTCGCTATCACCAGACGCATATTCGTTCTTCCTCCACTGCCACTGATACATACATCATACATACCATCCGCAACAACTCCTGCATCTATCACTGACCTGCCCGGCACAATATACTGACTAAGCACCAATTTTCCGGTTACATCAAACAACTGAAGCAATTGTTTCTCAGCAGCGGAAGACTCAACGACAAACATTCCTCCGTTTGGATTCGGGTAAACTACCACCTTGTAATTGCTTCCCACAGGATTAATACCTGTACAGATATTTACGACTACAACAGCTGCAACGGAGCTTGCGGAAGTACAGCCATTTCCATCCGTAACTTCAACCGAATCCCGCCCGGAAACAGAAACCGTAATAGCCTGTGTTACATCTCCCGTACTCCACAAATAAGAAGAACCGGAGCTGGAAGTCAATAGTACATCTCCACCCTGACAGAAAGTAGTCGGGCCACCGGGGGTAATCGTAGCAGTCGGCAAAGCGTTGACGGTTACCTGTTGCGTAGCAGTTGCTGTATTGCCACTCCCATCCGTCACAGTCCAGATTACAGGAGTCGCACCAACAGGATAAGTGCCGGACAAATGGTTATTCGTAACGGAAGCAACCGAACAATTATCTGAGGTTACCGGAGTACCCAAGCTAATAGATGTACCTGAACAAACCACCACATCAGCTGGCGCAGTAATACTTGGATTAATATTATCCGAAACTGTCACAGTAAATGAACAATTAACTGCTCCACAGGAATTGCTTGCCGAAAGCGTTACAGTAGTAACTCCTAAATTAAAAATTGAACCGCTCCCATCTCCGCCTCCCGCTCCGGTAGTTACACCGCTGAAAATATAGCTCAAAGTTGGGACCGGCGCCCCGCCAAAAGCAGATGCACCATAGGTAACAACAGCAGAACACAATCCAGCAGACGTATTACCGGTCTGATTCCCAATACAGGCAATGGTCGGGGCATTTACTGTTATAGTCCCGGAAGCGCTGACCTGAGGGCTACAAGACCCTCCTTTAGATGTAACCGTATACGTATATATTCCCCCAACTGTCGGAGTACCGCTGATCGTAAATGTCCCGGAGTTATATACACCGATTACCCCTGGAGGTAAACCAGTAACACCTGCACCGGTGGCAGTTCCGCCAACAGAATAAATAACCGGATCAATTGCGCTGTTAAAGCAAACGGTCTGACCTGTTGTTCCAGGGTCAGATGACAAACTGAGTACATTAAAAAAGTTGCCATTGGTCTTATAAATACTCGCCTGTTGCGTAAAGGGATAAGCCCCCGTCCACCCGGTACCTGCATCATAAAATGCAAAACAATAATGACTCAGTGTATCCAATTGAGCCCAGGTAGCACCATCATCCGAACTATAGGAAGAAATTTTACCTGTTCCGGAAGTGCTCCCAGTTAAATAAAATCCGGGTCTGGAAGCAGATTTCTTTACATAAATAAAACTTTCACCATCAGAAGTAGCGGCCCAGGATCCGGCCGACGTAAACGTATTCCAGGTCAAACCGCCATCCGTAGTTCTCATAATGTTACCCGATCCTGCCCCAACTACAATACCATTTAAGGAATCCCTGAAGGCGATTGTAATAACATCAACAGAAGAGGCGAAAGGTGCAGAAACAGTCCAGGTCAATCCCTTATCAGCAGTTTTCAATACCCTGCCCTCCGTAGTACCGCACCAGACAGTATTGTTAAAAACACAATCAACACCTGTTAAACCCGTTTCCCCCCCAAGCGGAGCAGGAATATTTGCAGTAGGTACTACAGTCCAGCTATTTCCCGAATTTGTACTGGTATATATTTCAAAACTCCCGCTAACCGGATCACCCAGGCAAAAACCGGTTTTCCCATCATAGAAATGTACAACATCCGGAAAAGAAGTCGAAGACTTATAAATGGTATTATCCGGAACAGACCAGGTTAATCCTCCGTCAAACGTCCTGAAAATATCCCCTCCGGCTGCACTCGTTAAAAACATACAAGCCCAGGCCGTGTCCTTATTAACAGCAGACAAATTCGAATAATTATACCCGGAAGAACCCGTAACAGTACCATTGGTCCAGGTCGTCCCGCCATTCGTTGTATTCGTAAATTCATTAATATTTGTAGTGGCCCATACAACAGTCGGACTGATCACCAATAGCTGATAAATATATTTGTCTATTCCTGTGATATTGGAATTCTGTAAAATCCAGGGCGCCGGAAGCTGAACATAAGGCAATGTATCAACAGTCAGAATACCGTTAATGGTTCCCTGAGAAGCACATCCTCCACCGGTAGAAGTGACCGTATAATTAAATACACCGCTCACCGAAGGCGTTCCGCTGATGGTAAAGACACCGGCATTATACACACCGCTAACACCCAAAGGCAACCCTGTTACAGTCGCTCCGCTGGCAGGAACTCCGATTGAATAGGCAATACCCGAAATAGCAGTATGGGTACATACATTTTGATTGTCCGTTCCGGTTGCAGAGGAAAGACTGACAGAGGGCACCGCATTTACAGTAATGGTAATACTTGCGCAAACACCAGGCGTTACGCAGCCTCCTTCTCCTCTGGCATAGTAAGTAGTAGTCACCGCAGGAGAAACACTAATTGAAGTTCCGCTCCCAACACTCGTTCCACCGCAACTACCGCTATACCATTGCCAGTTGGTAGCGCTGTTCAGTATTCCCGAGACAACATTAAGCGTAGTGCTTTGCGCTCCGCAATTGACCGAGGAAGAAGTGCTCAGAACAGGAGTAGTGGGAACTGTACAGGCAATGAATACCCACGCAGCACCGGCATTCGTATTATCAATATCTCCGCCCAAGATGGCATTGTTTCCATCCGTTGAAAGAGAAACAGACCAGCCCTGTCTTGCAGAACCTACAGCCCCTGTACCAACGAGATTTGTCCCCTCCTGGTTCCAGACACCGGCTGAAAAATTATAAACCCAGGTAGCACCCTGAAGACCATTGTTCACGTACCCCCCCACTATAGCAGTAGTTCCATCAGCTGAAATGGATACAGCAGATCCCTGAAAAGCAGCAGCTGTGCCACCGGTACCTGTCAATTTAGTTCCTACCTGAGCCCATGCACCGGCAGATCGGCTGTAAATCCATGCGGCCCCCGCGTCGCTGTTATCTTCATCCCCTCCAACAATCGCAAAATTCCCATCCGCTGAAAGAGCGACCGAATATCCTTGTAAGGCAGCACCCGTAGCACCTGTACCAACCAATTTACTTCCTTGCTGTGACCACACTCCGGCTGTAACCGTGTAAATCCACACTGCACCGGCACTGCTGTTATCCGTAGTTCCACCGCCTATCACCGTTTTCCCATCAGCGGAAACAGAAACAGAATAACCCAGACCGGCATTACCAGTTGCTCCTGTACCCACCAGTTTACTTCCTTGTTGCGCCCATGCTCCGGCGGATCGGGTAAAAATCCAGATAGCCCCACTACCACTGTTATCAGAATAGCCTCCAACAACTGCCGTATTTCCATCCGCTGAAATCGAAACAGAAGCACCCTGAGTCGCATTACCTGTAGCTCCCGAACCCACCAGTTTAGCACCCTGTTGGGCCCATACTCCTGCAGAGCGGGTATAAACCCATGCGGCTCCGGCACCGCTGTTATCATCATATCCACCCACAATAGCCGTATTCCCATCTGCAGAAATGGAAACAGAAGCACCTTGGAATGCAGCACCTATTGCTCCTGAACCTACCAATTTGCTACCCTGCTGAGCCCAGGCTCCGGCAGAACGCACATAAATCCAGGCAGCTCCTGTACCACTTGCATCTTCATATCCACCCACAATAGCGGTATTCCCATCAGCTGAAATGGAAACACTCTGACCCTGATAGGCTCCTCCGGAAGCCCCGGAACCCACCAGTTTGCTTCCCTGTTGCAAACCCGGAAATGGCGTAGGGACAACAATAAAATCACCACCGGTTGTAGCAACACCACCGGCAGTAGTAAGCGACACAGTACCTGTTACAGCACCCGGCATCACCAGCCCGACCAATTGAGTTCCCGTATTTGAAATTACAATAGCAGCAGCGCCCCCGACAGAAAAAGCAGTAAGGCCTCCCATATTTGTTCCGTTCACAGTAATCAAAGTGCCCGGAGGCCCGTCAGCCGGACTAAATGAAGTAATGGTCGGGGATATTCCACCAAACACACTCGTTGAAAACAAACCACGGCCGTGAGTAGCAGCAATAACTTCATTATCCGCAGCCCTCCGCTTAAGCATATACACCCTCACATTTGCCAACCCATTATCATTTGAAACCCACACAGGGGAAGCAACCGTCACATCCGACGTTGACCATATACCTACTTCAGTAGCAAGATACACTTCTGTAAAATTATTTGGATTATACATGGCCCAGCGCACAGGCATATCCGGAAGATTACCCTCTTCATTTGCCCAGGAAGTTCCGCCATTGGTAGTTCTCCAGACAGACACAACACCAAAATTGGAAAACGTAACCAGTAAATCCTGTTCAGAAGCACCAAGCTCAACACAGGAAATACTTCCCGAAGGAAAGGAAGCCCCACCGATACTTGCCACGGAAGGAACAGCACCCGTCTGTGCATTACTCACTTTAAATAACACTCCATTGGTAGTACCCACAAATAAAGTCGTTGTTCCAGAAGGAGCATAAGGAGAAACCCGGATAACAGAAGCGGGTGAGGTCATGCCGGTAATCATGAATTTTTCAACAGGACCCGGAGTACTCGCCAGACCCGTAATTCGTTCCAGTGAATCAGTAGAGTAAGCAGAATAAAGGATATGGTTCGCATCATCATAATCAGCAGGATTAATAAAACTCCCGCTTTTCTGATCGTTATTAATCGTTGAAAAATTTGCTCCGCCGTCACTGGACCAGTAATAGGTATTATAAACGTAGGCACTCACCTGATAAGTTGGATTTGTCTGATCAATAAAACAAAGTGCTCCATCCCCTCCTGTAGGCTCAGTAGTAGCATTCATGCCTGCTGAACTAAACTCCTGAGTACCATTATCCTGGGCCCCTGCCAGAAAATAATTTTGTCCCGAAGCCGGATGAATCGCGCAGGAATAAAACTGAGTTACATTATATCCCGAATTCGCATCATTGAACGCGGGAGTAGCAGTATTCACATTAGAGGAATAATAAATACCCCCATCGTTTCCAAAAACAACATTGGAAGAAGATCCCGGTTGAAATTGCATAGCATGCTGATCCGCGTGCATTTCCGGATAACCGCAGCCACCCCACCAACTTGACAGCTGGGTCCAGGTAAGGCCTCCATCCGTACTCTTCATTACATCCACACCACCAATTAAAACATTGTTCTCATTCGCAGGATCAATAGCAATAATCAGATCATACCATGCCTGAGTCCTTGTCATGTCAGTAGAAGGTGTACTGCAATCCTGATCAAACCAGCTGGGCAATGTACAAACAGTCCAGTTGAGTCCCTTATTGACAGAAGTATATACATTCAGCAAGCTGTTATTGGAACTCTGAACCATGGCATACAACCTGTTCGCATCAGAAGGCGCCACCCCAAGTTCAACCCTGCTAAAACCAGCAGTAGGAAAACCATTGCTCCCTGTATTCAGTTTAGTCCAGGAAGTACCATTGGTTGAACTATACACTCCGTCAGCAGTTCCTTCGCTAATTCCCATGGAAGCATAAATTGTTCCATCCACACCTATTTCAAGATCAGCCCCCCTGTTCGAAACCGACCCGAATCCGGAGCCAAGAACCTGAGCCCAGGTAGATCCGCCGTCAACAGAACGTTGCACGCCCCCATTACGCGTAGCAGCAAACACATTCCCGCTCCCATCCACAACAATTTTCTCAACAAAATAAAAAGTAGAATTATTCGTGCTGCCAAGCTGGCTCCAGGTAACACCACCGTCAGCCGTTTTCCAGATTCCATCACCTTGCACCGCATCACTGTTAAACCAGCCTTCACCCGTACCCACATAAAAATTCAAGGTAGCGTTCGGATCATATGCAATGCAGGTAACAGCAATGTTCGCCCAGAAATCATTCACATTCGTCCAGGCAGGAGAAGCAACAGTAATGTCAGGCGCCTGCCATAAGCCCCCATCCACACCACCAGCCCATATCTTTTTATGCGTCACATCATTCGGATCGAACATAATAGCCCGGGTTCTCCCTCCCACATTACTTGGGCCCCGTTCAACCCAGGTAGCAGTTGACAACAAACTGGGGTTATTATTCTTTTGCCTCCTTTGATGCACCGCCATAGAACGGGCAGCCTTCAATCGTTCGTAGGGAACATATCCCAAAGACGGATCCAGCGTTCTTCGAATATCCTGTTCCAGAGCAAGATCAGGGCGATCAGGCTTTATTGCATCTTCGTCTTCATCTGCCTTCTGGGCATGTAATAAATTAGCAGCAAGAGCTGCAACGATAAGCAACGTAATAATTTTATTCATGCGGATTGTTTTGGGTATACAGCCAAATATAACAAATTCAAGGTATTAACAATCTCCAGCACAGAGCCTTTAGCCATGTTAAATTACTTACAGCATCAGCTTATCTTACATTCGCCACTACCCAATACGGACTATACCCATCCACTAATCCTCTAAGGGCATGCTGATTGGATCCATCCGCATTCATGATATTAATTCGGCCTTTCTCGGATGAACAATATACAAACTGATTCCCATCAGGAGACCAGGAAATATTA
Source organism: Bacteroidota bacterium (assembly GCA_013286805.1). Classification (GTDB taxonomy): domain Bacteria; phylum Bacteroidota; class Bacteroidia; order JABDFU01; family JABDFU01; genus JABDFU01. Next base: position 46,524 of record JABDEY010000001.1, read on the forward strand.
TGAATCCACCTAATTGAACCAATTATGCTTTTTCCAGAACCATCCGCATTCATTACAAGTAGTTCATTTTTTTCCTCTTCAATCAAACAGCAGGCAACTTTATTACCATCAGGAGACCATACAGCCTCAGTTATCCTGTCCCTGACAAGATAACCCTCTCCCGAATTGAGTCTTCTTGCACTGAGTCGAGCATCAATATTTGCAGAATCTGCTTTCCTTTTGGGAAGACCATTGCGAATCTTATAAACCTCCCTTTCCCTTGCTACATCATCAAAATTCCTTCCCTGAAAATTTAAAAAAACCGCAACTGTTTTTATACTATCCCCTAAAAGATTCATGGTCATCAACTCCTGCCAGTCCGTTCCGGCATCTGCAAAGGCAAGAACCCTTCTCCCCACCGGTGAAATCCTGGTATTATATACATTCCTCAAAGGTCTTGAAATGTACTTTACCTCATCGGAATAAAACCGCAGCCCAACCGAATCAACATTCAGGAGAGCCAGCCGGCTAAAAGAGGTATTTCCATCTTTCCCCTTATCCATATACTCCGTATCCGTATACGTTACATTCGTATAAATACAGTGTATTCCATCCGGCAGCCATTGAGGGTTTGCATTAGTGCCATTTGTAAGCCGTATATCCCTGTCACCTTCCAGTTCTTTCAGACAGATATTTTGCCGATCCACATAAAGCAATTTTTTATCATCAGCCGACCAGGTAACTTGCGTAATCCCCGTCATCGCCTCCAGTTCAATCTTTTCATTTTCACCGGTAATGTCAATTGTACAAAGGCAAAGCCCGCTTTTCTTCATAGCCGCAAACGCAATCCGGTTGCCACTATGAGAAGGAAACACCTGAGGATAGAACAAATTTGTTGATGACAGTGTTTTTAGATTGGACCCGTCAGTATCCACCGTGCATATCTTGTATCTTTTAATAGAATAGCTCTCTCTATCAACCTGAGTAGGCTCATTCACCTCCTTAACAAAAATAATTTTTTGATTTTGCGCATAGGAACAAATACAGAAGGAGAAAAAGAGTACGCTGAAAATTTTAACCTGAAGCATTGTCATAATTGTTTCATAAGAATCTCCTTGTTGTTTCAAAAGAACCTAAATTTAAGGAATTAATAATTGTGTAAGGAAAGAGTAAAATACAGTAAGGAATGAACCAAATACTGTCTGGAATACACAAAAATAAACCGCTCGCCGCAGGGGCTTCTTTGCTGATAATATACATCTGCATAAGATCAGGCACCGTAGACATAACCCATGACGAAGCCTGGTCGTTTCAAATCGTAAAAAAATTCTGGCACGTCGAAGCCTTGTGCACAGGCAACACGCACTGGTTGAACAGCATAGCCATGAAAATTGCAATTGTACTGCACTGCGAAAGAACATGGCAATTAAGGTGGTTCAGTACATTATCAGCAATTACCTTCTGCATAGTATGTTTTCTATGGATACGCTCCCTGGAAAAACTGCACGTTCGCGTTTTTGCCTGCCTGCTGCTTTTATTTAATCCCTATGTCCTGGGCTACCTCGGAATGGCAAGAGGATACTCTTCCGGATTGATGTTTGAAAGTTTAAGCCTGTATCTCCTGATGATTAATTCCGAAAAACACAAAAGGCGGCTTGCATTTATTGCACTCCTGAGTGCCAGCCTTAGTGCTATAGCCAACTATAGTTTTATATATTTCTTTGCTGCCTTTGCATTGGTTTACTTTTACAAGTATTACCTTAAGCCGGCCGACAAGTTTGGGTTTTTAAAAAATAAAAATTTCTATTTAGACTTGTTTCTTACACTGGGAACCTTCGCATTCATAATCAGGGCATTTATATTTATTATCAGATGCTCCGCAGATGTTGTCGGCGCCGGTACGGATAATATTGAAATAGCCGCCAGATCAATTGCAGAATCCTTACTTAACCGCAACATCAATTTGGGAAACGCAGGCTCAATAATTCTGTCGTGTCTGCTGCTACTCGCCATAGGAATAGTATGCTTATATGGACTATTCAAATTCAAACACCATCAAAACAAAGCCTTCTTTTGCTCCAGTCTGATCCTTTCCCTGATCTTTATGATCATCAGTATAAATTACAGTGTATTTAAAGTAGTACTCCCCTGCAGCCGCAGCGCATTATTCCTGTTTCCCATAATCAGCGTCAACCTGATTTATTTTCTAAATCAGACATCCGGGTTCCTCCTGAACAAAATTGCAATCACGGCATTAAGCCTGCTTTTGTTATTTAATTTTATCCGCTCAGCTAATTTCACACGCACACTTGATTTCAGCAGGCAGGAAGAAACCAAAAAAGTATTTGATTATTTAGACAGCATACATGCGAATCAGGTAGCTGTAAGTTGGATACTATTTGGAGTCTATAAAAATTACTATCAGATGACCGATCATTTCAAGTACAGGTTCAAAGCCGAAACACTGAATCAGGAAAGCCGCTTAGCAGATTTCGACTATGTTCTCTTGTCGCCGCCCGACAGCATATTGACTTATAAAACAGAACCGCTCAGGATAGACACACTAAAACGTTTCCCTAAAAACAATATTTTATTATTAAAGTGCAAGGGAGAAAAATTTATTTACAAAAAAGGCTGGTAAAACAGCGAACGGGCAGATACCACTAAAGCAAAATGATATCATCCCATTTTCAATACTCCACCCTATCCCCCTTCAACCTCCACTCCTCAAAAGCCTTCAACGCATCCACCCTTCCAAGCTGCACAAACTTCAGTTTCCGTTCCTGCATGGGCTTAGCCAGTTCCTGATAAATAAAATCATCGTCAAAATTAATTTCCGCAGCATCCTTCTTCGTATTGGCATAAAAGACCTTATCCGGCCGGGCCCAGTAGATTGCTCCCAGACACATAGGACAAGGCTCGCAGGAAGTATACAAGTCACAACCACTCAGTTGAAAAGAACCCAATACCCGGCAAGCCTCTCTGATTGCATTCACCTCCGCATGGGCAGAAGGGTCATTATCCCTGGTAACCGTATTCACGGCACGGGCAATAATTTTCCCATCCTTAACAACCACAGCCCCAAAAGGACCACCTGCACCTGAGCGAACATTCTTAATGGAAAGTTCGATTGCTTCCTGCATAAAATTTTCTTCGTTCTTCATAGTCCTTATACTATGTAATCATTCTGCTTACTTCACTTGGCAACACATGAGACAAATTTTTCTCAGTCAGCCCTGATATACACATCCTCATCCTTGCTGTAAAAAAAGCTCAGATTCATATACGTCTGAAAAAACTTTTTCAGATCCGCCGAAGAAGTGAACTTCTCATCAATATTTTCTGTCACAGAAGCCAAAGTAATCTTAGAGCCACTCCCACTCATATCAAGCTTATAGAAAGAATAACTCTTTGAAGTAGCATATGCCTCCCATAAATTCAAAAACTTAGTACCATTGATATCCGAAACATAAGCCATATAAGTAGCAGTATCCGATCCGGTACTCTCCGCCTTGGTCTTTCTCTTACAAATCTTATAATTAAAGTCACCCGTCTTGGTAATGACATAATTATAATCACTGCTGTTTTTATCCTCCCACTTACCAATCAGTTTAGGATCCGTTTTAACAGAAGGCTCATCAATAGGCACATCACTGCTGTACGGGCAGCCCATAAAAAGTGTACTGAAGGCAGCCAGCAGAATAAATAATTTCAGGTTTTTCATTTCGGAATGTTTTTGTTTTAATTCTTATCCGCTAAGTTAAATCATTTTTATTTACACTATTAAAAACCGCAACAGTTTTGTAAACATCCCGTCCCCTGATCCAGATCAGTAAATGCCTGCGGTGGACGTTTTCGACTTGCAAAAACATAAATGGTTGGCAGAAACGTTCTTTTCTTCCTATTTTTAACCATGATTTCAATACTTCCGGGAACACGAATAGATCACATTCATTATGGCAAAGGTAAGGTAATAGCTGTGGACGAACTTATCTACACAGCTGACTTTGGCAAACTTGGAATCATAGAACTCAGCCTGCGCAAAGCTTCAGAAGACATCACTATTTTAAACAACGAACCCTCAAAAGAATTTGACATGGAAGAATTAGAAGCAATGCTCATCCGCATCCTCAACGAATATTCCGACCTGCAAAAACCCATAGAACTGGGCAACAAATGGCAAGGCGGCACCCTCGTATTAAAACCCAGCTCCGATACCCTTAAATCCAAAGAAGTTCCCATAGAAACATTCTTCCATAAAATCGTAATGGTACGTGACCGCCTGCGTGTACTTGAGCAAAACATCAACAGCCATCCCAAACTGAATGATGAAGACAAAATCAATATGCAGCAATACATTACACGCATCTATGGAAGCCTCACCACATTCAATGTACTCTTTCAGGATGAAGAAGACCATTTTGTAGGGGATAAAAAAGGGGAATAAGAAGACAATCTGCTTTCCTCCTGCGCGCCGAATTTTGTCACTTGCAGGCACTCAAATATTAAAGTGATTTCCTTAAATTCATGTAGCTTTGACGTAACTAATCAATATCAAATGAAAAAAGCATTGCTCGTTATTGCCTGCACACTATGCTCCATTGCCTTCTCAAACGCCCAATGGCAGCAAACCTCCGGCCCGGGGGGAGGAAACATACAATCCTTCGCAGTCAGTGGCAGCAATATCTTCGCGGGAACCGACATAGGTGGAGTATTCCTTTCAACCAATAAAGGAACCTCATGGACAGCAGTCAACAACGGCATAACAAATCTATCTATCCTGTCACTTGCGGCAAACGGGACGACCATTTATGCAGGCACCTGGGGAGACGGAATATTTCTTTCCGGCAACAACGGCACAACATGGACAGCCAGCAATTCAGGTTTAACAAACCTAACAGTTCAAACAATCGCAACAAGCGGTACAACCCTCTTTGCCGGAACCACTGCAGGCATATTCCGTTCAGCCAACAACGGAACATCCTGGACAGCCGTAAACAACGGCCTTACAAATCAAACAATACAATCCATATCTCTAAACGGAACAAGTATTTTTGCAGGAACCAACGGAGGAGGAGTATTCCTCTCCACCGATAACGGAAATACCTGGACAGCGGTCAATACAGGACTAACAAATCTGATTATCCATTCCATCACGATAAAAGGCAAAACTATTTTTGCAGGAACCGATATAGACGGAGTATTTAAGTCAGACAACAATGGTACAACATGGACGGCAGCCGATTCAGGATTAACAAACACATTTACCTGGTCCCTTGCGATCAGCAGTAAAAACCTTTTTGCAGGAACCTGGGGAGGAGGAGTATTCATTTCCTCCGACAACGGCAACACCTGGAAAACAGCCAATGACGGATTAACCAATCTGGCAGTCTACTCCCTCGCAGTCAATGGCACTGCAATTTATGCAGGGACAACCGGAGGAGTATTTCTTTCGCTTAATGAAGGAGTTTCCTGGACAGCAGTCGATGCAGGCTTAACCAATCTAAACATTCTTTCAATGGCTGCAAACGGAACAACTATTTTCGCAGGAACCTGGGGAGACGGAATGTTTGTTTCGACCAATAGCGGAACATCCTGGAAAGTATCCAATAACGGATTGACAAACCTGATTGTACAAGAGATAGCGGTAAACGGAGGGTATATATTTGCCGGAACAAATGGAGGAGTATTTCTCTCATCCGATAACGGAGCATCCTGGACAGCAGTCACTACCGGATTAACAAACCTGACGGTCCAATCCATAGCAATAAGTGGCAACTCTATTTTCGCCGTCACCGGAGGAGGAGGAGTCTTTCTTTCAGTCAACAATGGAACCTCCTGGACACCAGTCAATGAAGGGTTAACCAATTTAACCATTTTTGATATCACAGGAAGCGCGGGCAACTTCTTCATAGTAACCAACGGAGGCAAAGTATTTCTATGTGCCAATAAAGGGACATCCTGGACCGAAGTGAATACCGGATTTACAAACCTCATTATTTATGACCTTGCAGCCAACGGCAGTAACATCTTCGCAGGAACGAGCGGAGGAATATTCCTTTCAACAGACAAAGGAACAACCTGGAAAGCTGTCAATGCTGGCTTAACAAATCTCACAGTCTATTCCCTATCCGTAAGCGGCAACACTATTTTCGCTGGAACCAACGGTGGAGTATTTCAATCGCTTAATAACGGAACCACCTGGACACCCCTCAAATCAGGTTTAACAAAACTCAATGTCCTTTCAATGACAGTTAGTGGCAACACTATTTTCGCTGGAACCAACGGGAAAAGTGTATTCAAAACATCTCTGAAAGATTAAATCCAACCGCGGCGACAAAGAAGTAAGCCCGTAGTCAATGCCGGCACCCTTCACAACTAAACGATGGCAGAAAAAAAGGCATTCTTTGATCAGCTTTCAGATATAACAACTTATGGATAGACAATTACCTTGGCCTTGCTATCAATCCCCTCACAACACCCAAATCCGGCTTCACTTCCAGCTTTCCATCCATCAGCAAAGCCACCACCTCAAATCGTTCATCCGCCAAAGCCGTTTGTAAAATATCATCCGGAAAAATAGTAAACCTCCCCATAAAAGGGCTCACCTTCCAGGGAATAAAATCGTATGCCAGGTAAACCAGCTCCGTACACATCACCATATCCGGAGACTCAATATCAAAATTAAAGTCATACGCCTTAAGAAGCTGTTTGCCTGCATTCGAAACAACGGTGTTCCTTTGCCCCGGTGTCAGCGAACGCAAACGCAGGATCAGGAAAACATCGCCCACAGCATATTCTTTTAAACTGCTGCTTCTCACTCCACTCCTCACAGCCTCCAAAATCCCCGGTTCATGTATCTCAGAGAATTTTCTTTTACGAAACCTGAAAATATCCCTCAGCCTCCTGTGCTTATTTGGGATTTCATCACCAAACCAAATAGCAGCATGGCCAAAATAGCCCGGAATAACTTTAGAAGTCAGGTGGTTCGAGCATCTGGAGAGCAAAATATCAAACGGCTGCACCTGCGATTTCAATTTATTAGCAATAACCCTTTGCCTGATATCCACAACCTTATTTCCGGGCGACACTCCAAAAATCTTAGTTCCAACAAATGTAAAAACCCCATAACAGGCATTAATGATACGGTCATTCTTTCTGTATAAACCATAAAATCCCGATTTCCAGATAGTAGTTTTAGGCAATTGAACCAATAAACTGTCAGCGGCATCCATCTTCCCATTCCCCGGATCAGAGGAAACACTTTTACGAACTGCAACAGAATACAAAAATCTCCTGCTCTTTTGCAAAACTCCTCGTGGAATACCATTTCCCACTTCTCCCCTGTTCAAAGCCCTTCTTATTTTTCCCTTGGGTTGTAGAATCCGGTCATAAAACGCAGCAGATTGCAGAAGTTTAGCAGCAGCAAACCGCTGAGCAGAACTTAGATGTCCGGTATTTAGCCGGCCGCTCTGCAACATGGAGTTAAAAATCCGGTCATAATCCAGGTCTGTGCCAAACCCGGAAAAAGTTCATTGATCTCATTCGCCTTCAGGTGCCGGGAATGCCCTTTTGCGGCTAAAGAACTCAACAGGTTATCCAGACGAATGTCTGTGAACTTTCTAACACTATCCAGCCCTGCCAGCTGCCGGTTGTCCATTTTATATGGAACCCTTTGCCGGGATCCCTTCCCGAGATAGTTATTCCTCAAACTAATGCAGGAAGAAAGAAAAATAACCAGCAGAAGTTGCAAAACAATATCCCGAATAAAACTCTTCAACGGCAAAAAAATAAAATGAGCATAGTTTCTGTAAGATCGTAAAAACCTGGAGCAATTCAAAAATCCAATGAAATCGAATCCAATCAGGCAAGTAAATCAATGCATTAATCTTGCTATATTTAAGACCAATATGTAGTTCAATAATCGAAAGCACCAGACATGAATACACCAACTCCCCAATTCAACTCCTTCAAGGAATTCTATCCCTTTTACCTGGCCCAGCACTCCAACACAATTTGTCGCAAACTGCATTTCGTAGGACTGCTGTTGGGAATCGCATGGCTATTTGTGGTTTTATACACCGGATTAAATTCCTGGTATATACTCCTGTCCTTTCTCTCCGGATACGGATTTGGTTTCATAGGACATTTCATGTTTGAAAAAAACAAACCGGCCACCTTCAAAAATCCCTTTTATAGTTTTGCCGGCGACATCAAAATGTTTATTGACCTGCTCACCGGCAGGATAAAATTCTGAGAATTTACATCCACAAATAAATCACAAATTTTATGTGATTTTATAAATTTCAGGAGCACTTATTCTTCCTCCGCTAGCTTAACAATATCCCTCACCTCCAGAACCTGCTTCTCATATCCCATTCGGGCACAATTAATCATCGCCAGGCCAACCTCCGAAAGCGAACAGACAAAATTCGGGAACACAGCTCTCAGCAAAGGATATAGCCAACTCACAACAGCATACATTTTCAAGGTATTCTTCAACCCCTTTGTAGGCTGCATATATCCAGGCCTAAACATATAAGCCTTTTTAAAAGGCAATCTCATCAACGCATTCTCCGTTTTCCCTTTTACTCTCGCCCACATTACCTTTCCCTTCTCAGTACCATCAGTAGCAGAACCCGAAACGTAGCATAAGGTCATGTCAGGATTCAGTCTTGAAAGCGTTTCCCCAACGTGTATCGTAAGCGCATAAGTCATTCGGGCATAATCAGCCTCCTTCATGCCAACAGATGATACGCCAAGGCAAAAGAAACAGGCGTTATATCCTTTGAGTTCGCTTTCAATAGCCGAAAAGTCAAAAAAATCAGCATGAATAATCTCCTTCAGTTTAGGATGAGATACTCCGCAGGGTTTCCTGTTAATCACCAACACCTGCTCCACATCCGGATGCAGTAAGGACTCCTGCATCACACCTTCACCCACCATTCCGGTTGAACCAGTAACAATCGCTCTAATTTTCATACGTTCTAATGGATTAATTTGCTTTGATTAAATGAATGGGTTAATTAAGCTAATGCGCCTTAATCAGCAATGTAAAAACACCGCCATTGTGTATCCCTGAAAACAAACTGCTTTCAGTAGCCGCCAAAGCCTGAACATCCAGATTGCTTAATCCCGTATTAACCGCCGTCCAGCTCTTTCCATTATTGGCAGACATAAAAACACCACCCCCATTGGTTCCGGCAAATACAGAAGTCCCTGAAGCCGTCATAGCCTGAACATTATTAGCAGTGAGCCCTGTACTTACCTTAGTCCAGGTTAAGCCATTGTTAACAGAAAGAATAACACCATTTCCTGTGCCGGCAAACAGATTAGTTCCCAAAACAGCCAACGCCTGAATAGTTGGAGACGCGAGTCCGGTTGTAACTGTAGCCCAACTTACACCATTACTGGATGAAACAAAAAGGCCATTATCCGTTCCGGCAAACAAACTAGTTCCACTAACCATCAATGCCTGCACATTCGTAGCAGTAATTCCCGTATAAACCTCTGTCCAGCTCGTCCCGTTGTTTTCAGAAACCAATACACGACCATCCAATAAAGTGCCTGCGAAAATAGTTGTTCCCGAAACAGCCAAAGCGCCAATCTGAATAAACGAATTATTAAAGCCGGTATTTACATCCGTCCAGCTGGTCCCAAAATCAGAAGATAAAAAAACACCACCACCATTCGTTCCTGCAAATAAATTAGAACCCGCAACCGCCAAAGCATTTATTTGCAGATTAGAAATACCCGAATTAACCTCCGTCCAGTTTGCGCCGTTGTTGGAAGAAAGGAAAACCCCGACATCGGTTCCGGCAAATAATTTATTTCCTGCTGCTAAAAGGCAATTCACGTTCACCGTCCCTCCTATCGGATCACCACTCTGCTTCCATTGAGCATTGGAAAAGGGGCAAATTAAAATGAAACAGGCTAATACCAGAAACCCACCAACAGAATTAAAATAAGTTTTCATAATCAAAAGATTTCGTTGGCGACAAAGGTTCGCAATATTTCATTCATTCGCAATCACGGCCCAACTGTCACTGTATTAACTTCCTTAAACCATGACACATTATTTCTTCCACCATTGCAAGGCCTCACTTCAAAACATTCAATCTCTCCCTCGCCCGCTCAGCAATCCCACGATCTCCCTCCAACGCAATTCCTTTCTCATACAATTTAACAGCCTCTTTCACATCAGACTTCTCCACCAGCGTAGCCCTCGACAAAAACAGCATCGCATAATAATTCCGGATCATCTTAGACATTCGGTCATCCAGGCCAATTGAGCCACCATCCTGCTTAACATCCAAAGGAAAATCATACCTTGAATAATCCAGCGGGGTCAATTGCTCATCACCCAAAGCACTCCTTTCATTCCTCGCCCTTACCTTATACGCCACACCATAAGGTTCCAGAAAATAGCCCTCCGTAATACCCTTTTCAAGCGGGCGCATCAACGGAAAAACAGCAGCATACACAGGCATCGACTTAGCACTCCGGTCAATAAATGAACGCACCATCGCCAGATACTTAGCCTGCAAATCCTGACCATCATAGGTGCCACCCTCCTCGAAGGGTCTGACAGCACTAACAAAAGCATCCACTTCTGCCTTGGAAGTCTCCAAAAGCAAAGGATACCAATTCCTCAGCATTTTTATATACCAGGTTCTTCTCAGCATTTCCACATCCACAAAACAAACACCCTTGCCCTTGTGCTCCACCCACTGATAATAAATCATTGGGAAAGTAAAAGGGTCCCAGTTCGTCAGAACGAGGGCATTTGAGCCCGCCAGCTCCAAAACATTCTTTGCATAGTATTCGCTGAAATGATACCCGCTCATATCCTCCTTCTTCATTTGTGACACAGAAAACCAAAGACTAAAAATCAACAGTGCAGTTGCTGCAACAACCGGCCAATAGCAGCTTCCGGTGCTCCAGCTCGCATTTTCAGAGGACTTCCCACCCAGCTTTCCGGCAGACTTCCCATCCGGCCTTTCCTGCAATTTTCCAGCCATGCCTTCAGCAATAAACAAACAACCTAAAGCGACAAGCCCGGCAACATATAAATACAAAGACAGGTAAAAAACAGAAATCGTTCCTTTCATCTCCTCCATCAAATCAACGGTCCTTGCCCGCAGTAAATTAAAATTAAGCACATACGCAACGACAGGTCCGGTAAATAAATACACCAGCAAAGAAAAATAAAACAAATTCCTCCTCAGACGGAACAAAGCCAACATACCAACGCCAGCCAGAATAAGGGGAACCAAAGAGAACTCCTCATACAGCAATCTCCAGTGCATTTGCAACTGAGCAACCAGCAATTTCGCTGTCCTCGGCTGATCAAATGAATACTGATGTCGCCCAATCACCCTCCAGAAATTAGTCCAGTTTTCCGGGTCACCCCAATTCATATCAGGGTTTCTGCCAGCGGCAAGAGGCAAATACAGATAAGGCAACAAACCAATGAGCAGCAAACCTAAACCCGGGCCCATTCGCTTAAAATCGAATAGCCATTTACGGTCAATCATAAAAACAAAAAGAAAACCAAGGGGAATAAAAACCAGGGAAGTATGATGATTCGTACTACTTAAACCACAAAGAAAACAATAGGAGTAAAAATAAATATCCCTTTTCCTAACGTACCATTTCAGCAGCAGCAAAAAGAACAAAGCAGCGAACAAATCATTGATGCCATATACTTCCGTAATCACCGCCTGTTCAAAGTAAGAAGAGCCCATGCCGGCTAAAATTGCCGCAGCAAAAGCAACGGCGCAAAGCACACTTATCCGGAGATCACCAGACAATTTCTGAATTGATTTCAAAAAACTCCCAACAGTCCAAAGCAGTTCCAGTACAACAAGAGAAATAACCCCTACACCCAGAGCCGAAAAAAACGCCGACATCAGGTTCAGGCGATGAGCAACATTACCAAAAGGTAACAGGGAAAATAATCGTCCCAACATAGAAAAAAGCGGATACCCCGGTTCATGCGGCACCCCGCCTGAAAAGGCGGCAGTAATCAACTCCCCGCTATCCTCAAACGTTACAGAAGGTGCAAGACAGAGATAATAGATAATAAAACTGAAAAGAAAAGTCAGAGAAAACAGAAGGACAGACGCAGTCCTTCCTGGAGGACTAAAGGCAACAGCTAACGCGGGATTTGCTTTTTTTAAAGGGGCACGTTTCACGAATGGTAAAATATAACTCTCTAAATTACCTCTTTTTCATTTCCCCCTCAATACATTACTATTTTCTTAAACAGACTCTGCTCTCCTGTCTTAATTTCAAGGATATATAAACCAGCTGCTAAGTTGTCCTTGTTCAAAATCAATTGATGCTGCCCGGCAGTTTCTGTATTGTTGCAATAAATCAATGTTCTTCTTCCAGCCAAATCAATTAACTGCAAATCCAGCGGGCCGTTTTCAGTGAGGTCCCAGCTTATGGTAAGCACATCATGAAATGGATTTGGAAAGGCCTTCAAAGAGAATGAATGGACCGGGTCATTAATTCCAGCTGACCCGGATTGGCAGGTCCAGATTGCCTGAAAGCCAGGACCAGGTACCGTTCCGGCCGATTTAAAGCGCATAGTGATGGCAGGACTTGTTCCTCCAACAGAGCCGGGAGAGTTGGTTCCGGTGTATTTGCCTATGAGAGGTGATGCAGTAGTTGCACCGTTAAAAAGCCAGAGTGTATCCTTTCCGGCCTGCACATTGAAGGAAGAGAAACTAAGTGAAACAGAAGCGGCTCCTGGAGGCGCAATAGTATAGGTATAATCTTCCCCGTCATAATAAGGCATATGGGGGCCACCCATGTCGTAAATGGTGTCCGTACACGAAACTACAGCACAGGAAGAAAATTTATTTTGAATGGCAGACCATAGTTCAGGATAACCATTGTCGTAACCGAGCGCCCAAATGCCAATCCCTCCGATACCACGCTGATTGACAACATCGTAACGCTTACCCATACTGTAGGCATTGTCGATCCAGGCCTGATGCCAGGCACCCGCAGTCTGATAAGCAAAATAAGGCGTGCAGCTGTTTGGTTCCCAGTGCATATTGGCAGCACTGTAATTGCCACTGGCATTGGCACGCATGGTATTATAGATCAGGGAAGTGCCGGTACCCGTAGTTGCGCTTGGTGCCGTACTTGCAGAAGTACCCCAGGACTCACCATAATAAGGAACGCCCAGCAGGAGTTTACTGTTTGGAACACCAGCCTTGAGGTAGGCAGTGATAGATTTGGAATGATCATAATTATAAGAAGTCTGGAAATCATACAAGGGATCAGAAGGACCAGCGGTCGTACTGCCACCATAATAATAATCATAACCCATAATTATGTACCAGTCCATTACTTTGTTCAGGTTGGGTATATCAAATACAGGGCCCCAATCCACGGCATATAAAGCAATGCTGAGTTCATAAGTTGGGCTGGCAGCTATTAACGCAGCTTTAAGCTGATTCATAAAGGCAGTAAAGTTCGCCTTATCGGTGGACGCCATGCCTTCAAAGTCAACATTAACACCCTTACCTCCTCTGCTTTTCAGCAGGGAAACAACGTTGTTGATGCAAGTAGCTTGTGCGGAAGCGCTGCCAAAAAAAGTTGTAAAACTGGCGAAAAGGGTAATGGTAATTTCAGCATTTATACCCTTGCTGAGTGCAGTAGTAACAGCAGGACTTGTAGCCCAGGCAAAAGAGGTATTACTGTTTGCTCCGGTAGTTGGGGTAACTGTATAATCGAAATAGGCCAGATCAGTAAGGAGGTTCCATTGGAAACCAGTTTCAGTACCCGCCTCCCAGTAGGGAAACCATCCGAATACACGTTTATTTAATTGACAGGCCGCTGCTCCCGGTTGCTCAACTTTGTTAAGTGCAGGCTCCGAAATGCCGCGCAGGCTGTCCCATTGAGACTCTTTTGTAAAATGGAAGTGGCTGTAATATTCACTTTGCTCCTGCATAAAGGATTTATTCCTGATCTGTGCAGGGAGTGTGTAAATTCCACACTGAAGTACAAAAACGGCCAGAATACACTTTCTCAATGGAGTCACTATCGAATATACTAAAAAAGAAACTTATATCTAAATTACCATTTTTGCGCGTTCCCTGCTATTATTGTAAATTGGCAATATCCGAAGACACATGAAAAAATTAATTACAATTGTTTTATTTATATTAATCCCTGCATTAAAGCCGAGTCTGTTCGCCGAAACACCTCCGGCAATAATTACACTAAATAGCCTGAATTGTGAGGTGAAGTCCAATCATGAATGCATTTACCAGATTGAGAGGGAAGTATTGGTAAATAATAAAAAAGGTCAGGAATATTCCATTCATCCCATTTATTTCGCCAATAGAAACGAATTGCGAAAAATTTCAATTACGCTGTATGACAAAAACAAGCAATTAATCAGGAAAATTGACCCCGACGCAATGCTGCGCCATTCAGTATTCTCCTACAGTCTTTTTGAAGACAACAGCGTAGCTGAAATAAACGTTGGAAACGATACCTATCCCTATTACCTGAGTATAAAATATGAAATAAAACTGAAAGAATACCTCACTTTTCCAGAATGGGAACCTCAGCCCTTTGAAAAAATAGCTACCATTTATTCTGCTTATACTTTGACACTACCTGCTGATTTCCATTTCAACTATCGGTTCTACAATTGCCAGCCTAAGGAAGAAATCATTCCTCTGAAAGACAAAATAGTTTACAAATGGGTACTTGGAGAAATAATGCCAATAAACCTGGAAGATTGTGCAAGACCATTTAAAATAAAAATTCCCTATGGCCTGTTTATTCCACAAACCTTTATGTATGCGGATAAAGACGGTATATCAGATAGCTGGGGCTTATTCGGCAAGTGGGTGTCTGATATTGAAGATGGTCTTGACTTGTTACCAGATGAAGAAATTAATAAAATTCGGGACTTAACTAAAGAGAAAAAAACGGAAGTTGAAAAGATAAGTGTATTGTATAAATATATGCAGAGAAATATCCGCTATGTAAGTGTGCAGATAGGCTCCGGGGGCTATAAAACCTATAGTGCTGCATACGTTTGTAAAAACAAATATGGGGATTGCAAGGCCATGAGTAATTACATGCATGCAATGCTCCGCGTGGCTGGTATTCCTTCGTCATTAGTCTTGGTCCGGGCGGGAGAAAATGAACCTGAAATTGACACATCCTTTGTTTATCCTGGAGATTTCAACCATTGCATACTTTGCATTCCTCTTAAAAATGACACCGTCTGGCTGGAATGCACAAGTTCAAACAATCCACCTAATTATTTAGGCACGTTCACAGCTGGAAAACAGGTATTGATAATTAACGGAAACAAAAGCACATTAAAGAGCACTCCAAAATATGGTAAAGACAGGAATTTTATCCATGTAAAAAGCGAGGTGGAGATAAAAAAAGACCAAACCTGGTCCATTACTGTTTCCAAACAATACAATGGCTACGAAACGGATGAAATAAGGAACAGGGTAAGAACACTACCGGATGAAAAACTAAAAAAGTGGTTTATTAATTCCCAACCCTATCAGGAAATCGCCTTGAAATCTATCCAATATACCTGCAATGACAGTTTTCCGCTGGTTACCGGGAATATAAGTTTTACCTGCAGAAGAAAAGCAGGGCCAACCCCCGTCCATGCTACAATGACCAAACTCTCTGATTACTGTCCTATCTCAAAACAAAACAGGACGGAAGACATTTTTATTCCAAACAGTTACGAATATACGGATACGACTATCTTTACTTTTCCGTTAGAATATAAACTACTCGCTCTGCCCTCCTCCAGGGAAATTTCAGCACGCTTTGGAAGCTATAGCAAAAAAGTAATTCAGGAGAAAAATAGTGTGATGATTGTTCGTACACTTTCGAAGAACAGTGGAACCTATTCCAAAGAGCACATTCCGGAATTCAACGAATTCAGTACAGGAATTAACAAGCTGGAAAATGAAGAAGTAGTCTATTCTGCCAATGAATAAAATAATTGCTGTCCTCTTGTCTATTTCTTCTTCTTGCCTCCTTGGTCAGGAAAACTCACCCAGATATAAAGCCGTCACGAAAGAGGACCTGGCTCTAAAAATATGCCCTATTGATTCAGAGGCAGAAGCCTTTTTTATTTACAATATAGGGTCATCACACTTTGAAGAAAATAATGAATATTTTACTTTCGAACAATGCACCAGAATAAAAATAGTAAGAAAGTCGGCCGATCCTTTGGCCACCGTTAGGATTGGCTTGCATAACGGAAGTGCGGGTGAGGAAATACTTACTGATTTGGAGGCCTGCGCTTACAACCTGGAAGGAGGAAATATTAAAGTAACGTACCTGGACAAAAAATTGGTTTATGAAAAATTCTACGGAAAATATTACAAAGAAAAAACATTTGCCATACCAGATGTACGTGAAGGGACTATAATTGAATATAAATATTCTGTCCGGTCTATTTATAATGTATATATGAGACCCTGGAAATTTCAGAATACGATACCCACACTTTACAGTTCTTTTATTTTTGGCTCCAGTCCACTCTATGCTTTTATGATGCTTAAAAGCGGGCGATTCAAATACGATACGGACACCATTTGTAAAGTACATAAAGGTTCACCTGATTATTTATGGGTTATTAAAAATGTCCCGGCCTTCAAGGACAATTCCTTTTTACCCGATCCCGAAGATTATATTCAGAAAATAAAATTTCAATTGAGCAAGATTTACGGACAGGCTGCATCTGACAGAACCTATATCTCAACCTGGGAAGAAGCGGTAACCCATTTACTGGAAGAGTCCGATTACAAAAACTACATGAACTCTTCTGCATCCAGAACAAAGGAAATTCTCAAAAGCCTGCAGCTTGACACACTGAATTTAACTGGCAAAATTAAAGCAATCGTTGAGTACGTCAAGAATGGATATAAATGGAATCAAACAGAAAGTATTTATTGCACAAAATCCAAAAATCAGTTTTTGAATGAAAAACAAGGCAACGCAGCCGAGATAAACCTTTTTCTAACCGACCTTTTAAACAGGGCTGGATTAGAGGCCTATCCATTGATTTTAAGTACAAGAAAAAATGGAAAAATATTTAAAGGGTACCCGTTCCTGTTGCAATTTAATTCTGTCATTACAATGGTAATCCACGAAAAAGATACCTTGTTAACAGACGCCACTGAACCACTTTTACCCTTTGATATGATTCCATCCGCCTGCCTGAATGGAGAAGGCTTAAGAATCAAAAGTTCGGGAAAAGTTGCCTGGTTCCCGCTGAAAGAGCATAAAACTTCTGAAATTAACGCTCTGCTTAACTTAAAATACCTTGACAAGGTGAACCAATTTCAAGGCGATTGTCTTTTAAAATATACCGGATATTATGCCTACCAAATGAGAAAGGTAATAGAAGATTCAAAAGAAAAAGTGATTAATTCGATTGTACAAAATGGAGTTGGCACGCTTGACAGTGTTAAAATCATTAATGAGGATAATGCCGAATTACCCTTAATAATACAAGCTCAGGTTAAATTCAATCCTATGCTACAGGCTAATCAGCTCATTCTCTTTCCTTTCGCACTGAATTTTAGAAAGGACAACCCGTTTAAAGAAAAGAAGAGAGACTACCCGATGGATTTAGATTTTACATACAAGTATTCCAATCTAACAAATCTAACACTGCCTCATTTGTATAAAATAAAACAAATACCTTCTACCGCCAGATTTAATATAACCCGGGGAGGAATGGAATTCTTCTATCAAAGCGAGCTCCTTACTGAATCCAACTTGCAGTTATCATCTGTTTATCAAACGACAAAAACAAAATACAGTGCAAAAGATTATGTTAATATCAAGGAGTTTTATCAGCAAATGTCAGACAAACTGGAGGAACCAGTAGTGCTTGTCAAAATTGAATAAATGAAAAACCATTGGACAATACCCCTAACCCGCAGCTCCTTATTCAATTAACAGAAATGAAAATGCCTTTTGGAAAATACAAAGGAACATTATTGTGCAATCTACCAGTCTCCTATCTGGAATGGTTTAGCCGTAAAGGATTCCCTGAAGGGAAACTCGGTATACTGATTCAGACCATTTATGAAATCAAGCTAAACGGGTTGGAATACCTGCTCGAACCCATAAAGAAAAAACGAAACTGGATTAAAACCTGAAAAAGAAGAAACAAACAGCAGACCATTCCTTCTTCACCCCATTGGCATGACCAATTGTACTATGACTGCTATTCTCAACAGTACCATCAGATTTAACGTACCCCATTGTACTGTGACTGGAATTTTCAACCGTCCCATCATTTCTCACATAACCCACAGTGGAATGACTGCTATTCTCAATTGTACCGTCCGAACGTATGTAGCCAATAGTAGAATGACTGCTGTTTTCAATCGTCCCATCATATTTGATATACCCCGAGGTAGAATGACTGCTGTTTTCAATAGTTCCATCCGATTTGATGTACCCGGTCGTGGAATGACTGCCATTTTCAATCGTCTGACAGAATAAAGCATTTGTAACTAAAAAAATCAAGCCTGTAAAGAGAATTTTTTTCATGGGTTGGGTATTAGTTTCAACCCCAAATATACATACTGAATCTGAAATGTTTGTACTTTCACACACTTGAATTCCATACAAAAATTAAAATCCGGATAATGAAAAAAATAGCCACCCTCGGGATCAGCCTTTTAATCCTCCTCAATGCATGGGCAACTGACAATCAACAGGAAATAAAAACCCCTGTTCAATCGGTAATCGTTTACCTCAATTGGGCAGAAGTCACTCAGAGCAAGCAAGTCACACTCGAAGCCGGACGAAATAAAATAGTATTTGTCGGCTTATCACAAAAACTCGTATCCAAAAGTGTTCAGGTGAATGTAGGCGGAGATGTTGCCATCTTGTCCGTTTCAGATGAAATAAATTACTTTACAAAACAGGAAGATCAGCCCCGTGTAAAACAAGTAAAAGATTCAGTGCAAAATCTGACGGAAGCGATCATTCAGGTAAAGAATGACAGGGACGCATTTGATACAGAGAAGAAACTCATGCTGGACAATAAAAACATGAGCGGAAAAGATAAAGCATTAGCCGTAGCTGACCTTAAGGCCATTGCAGACTTCTACCTTTCAAGGATAAAAGAGATCAACGATGAAATCGCCCGCCTGGATAAAAAAGAAAACAAATTAAATGAAGCCCTCTACAAAGCAAAGCAGCAATTGCTCGAATTAAATGGCAAATTCAATATGCCGATGGGAGAAGTAACCATTTTGCTGACAGCACAAACAAAGACAACAAGCACCATCGAATTAAAATACATAGTCACAGATGCAGGATGGGCACCCGATTATGATTTAAAAGCAGAAGACGTAAGCAAACCCATAGAGTTGAAATACAGAGCCAAAGTATTCAACAACACCGGAATCGACTGGACGGATGTCAAACTGAGGCTGTCAACCGGTGATCCTATGAGAAGCGCATCCAAGCCAAAAATAGATCCATGGTATCTGAACTATATGAGCAATGAAAACGGTTACAGTTCAGGAAATTACAATCAGAGTATAAATAATAGTTACCAGTGGAACGCCAATGCCCCGGCAGCAGCACCTGTAGAACAGGGCCTGGCCATGAAGGATGCCATGAAAGAAATCCAACTCCAGAGCCAATACGGAGAGCAAACGAAGAAAAATGAGGGGAAACCAAAAACAGTAATTCAATACGAACAAATTCAGGTGTCAGAGTTGAGCGCGGATTTTGACATCAAGCTCCCCTACTCCATCCCTGCAGATTCCAAGCCTTATATCGTAGATGTCACAACCTATAATTTACCCGCCACCTATAAAAACTTCTGCGCACCCAAAATTGACAAAAGCGTTTATCTGCTGGCACGTATAACCGGATGGGAAGACCTGGATCTTGTCGAAGGCCCTGCCAATGTATACTACGGAGGAACCTACGTCGGACAATCCTATATTAACACAAGAAGTGTAGACGACACACTGGACCTCTCACTTGGAAGAGACAATAAAGTAATCGTCACACGCAACAAGCAGAAAGATTTCACCAGTCATAAATTCGTAGGCTCCACCAAAAAAGAATTATATGCCTATGAAATAGCCGTAAAAAACAACCGGAAAACCCCTGTTCAGATTGAAATTGAAGATCAGTTACCCGTATCACAGCAAAGCGACATCATTGTAGAAGAGGTGGAATTATCCAAAGCAGAAAAAAATGTAATTACCGGGCAACTGTCCTGGAAATACAATTTACAGCCCGACGAACTTAAAAAAATCAACCTCAGCTTCTCCATCAAATACCCAAAAAACAAAAGCGTCACTACTCAGAAAATGAAAATGGCACAAAGGGCAATGTTTTAAATAAATTATATCGTTTTTAAAATCTTGCCAGGTTGAATAAATTAATAGTAAAAGAAGAATACACAGGGGGCGCATTGGGAGTTTAAGGTCAATGGCTTGTCTGAGGTTGGCCTGAATGAGGTTGAAAAAATTACAGCCTTTTAAACCCAAACCCCTTCTCCCCAAACCCCTCCAGTACCCTTGGCAAAACATATTCCAGATTTTTCCTGGCCTTCAGACTGTCATGAAACACAATAATTGACCCCACCCTCAGTTTCTTTTTTATATAACGTAAACACTCTTCCGGGCTGACAAAAACATCAAAATCATAACTGAGTACATCCCACATCACAATGGAGAAATCCTCCTGTAAACCGGCAATCTGTGATTTCCGGATACGTCCATAAGGAGGACGAAAAAGTCTCCTCTCCTTTTGGGAAGACGAAGTATTCATTATATCGGAAGATGCATTCATCTTTTTGGCAGGCACATTCAACTCCTGAGAAAAATCCATCATGGCCTTTGAACACTTCTCAATATTTTTCAGATACATCCCATCCCCGGTCCTCCAGCCATTCAGGTGATTGTAAGTGTGATTACCAACTCCATGACCCTCCAGAACAATCCTCCTGTATAAATCCGGATACTTCTCCACATTTTCCCCCACACAAAAAAAAGTAGCCTTCGCTCCAAATTTTTTCAAAATATCCAACACCCAGGGAGTAACCTCCGGCACCGGACCATCATCAAACGTCAGATAAATATTCTTTTCGGTAGTCTTAACCCTCCAAACAATATCGGTATAATATTTTCGGACAAGATATGGTGGCCTGACAAATCTCAATGACTATTTCTCCTATTACTTACCGATCAACATTTGCCGATCACAAGCTTTTATTCCCCCTCCGGCTGTTCCTGTGGTTGAAACTGAGGCTGCTGTTGCTGCTGAGTCCCCATCATCCGGGCGAAAACATTAAAGCGGGCTTCAAAATCTTTTCCCAGGGTGTCCTGCTTATTCTGTTTCGCCATATAGGTCAGACGGTTCATAATTTCCTGAGACTGTCGCATCTCACGTCCAAAAGCCTGACCCTTACTACCCAAACCCATATAATACTTCATGTCCCCTTCAAAGATATCGAACAAACGTTTCGCCAGCTTATTCGCTTTCTCATTGGCCCCCAGCTGGTAATAGGTAACCACCAGCGAATAAATAGTAGCATCATACGGAATATTTCCCTCCGGCATCACCTCCAGGCATTTGTCAGCAATTGTCATTGCCTTATCCTTCTTACCCTCATTAACCAGAGCAGTAGCAAGCGTTCCCATCTGAATACGCAGGTTAGTACACATACGTGCAATATTCTCATCCAGGTAAACACCTTTCTTCTCCATACCACCCCAACTGAACTTCATAATGTTGTCGTACATAATATCAGTAGCCACGCGTGTACCACTAATCTGTTGCTCCTGAGGCTCCGCCTTAATCGGAACCAGACGATACGCCAGTCCCTCTAACTGGAAATAATCCTGCAGATTCAGGTAACTCTCAGGACCGGTAGTAACTGCAAAATAAATAGGACGCACCCATTTATTAGTAGCTAAAAGATCCAGAACCATCAAATCATTTTTCAGGACATACGTCTTCTCCAATTGCCAGTTGATCGATTTAACAATGCGGTTAGCCAAGCCAGGCAGAACAGTACCATTTTTCAAGACAAAAGCAGAATCAACCGGAATACTCATCTTCTTGGTAGGAAAATAATTGATCTGCCTTCCATCCTGTCTTTCAAGCTTATTACGCGGATCATCGCTCGACACAAAATCAATCAACTCGCGCACCGAAATGTACCCGGGCAACTTCTGGTCATAAAACTGGACAAAATCCCGCGTCCCCTGACGATATTTATCCTCCGTAAGAGAAAGCGGCATAGGATCCGAATCATAAGCCTTACGCTCCATCTGGTTAATATACCAATCCGTATTCAGAAGGCTCAGATTACACACACGCACATCTGTTCTATACCCTTCCACCTCCTGCACATACCACAAAGGGAAGGTATCGTTATCCCCATTCGTAAACAAGATCGCATTCGGCGCACAGGAATCCAGGTAATCCTTTGCAAAATCACGGCAGGTAAAACGTTTGGAGCGGTCATGATCATCCCATCCATCCTTGGCCAGTAATGTAGGCACAGCCAGGAAGCACAATGCAGTGGAAACAACTGCACTTCTCTTGGCCGAAATCTTCTGAGCCAGGAATTCAAAAATACCAAGCACCCCCAGACCAATCCAGATCGCCCAGGCATAGAAAGAGCCCGCATAGGCATAATCCCGTTCACGCGGCTGATAGGGGTACTGATTCAGAAACACAATAATCGCCAACCCGGTAAACAGGAATAACAGCAGTACCACAAAACCATCCTTGCTATGCGTCCGGAATTGAAAAATCAGCCCAATAATCCCGAGCAAAACAGGCAGAAAGTAAAACCGGTTCGTCCCCTTATTATTTTTCGTACTCTCCAATGTCCCCTTGGAATCCAGGCGCCAGTCATCAAAAGCCTTGAAACCCGTAATCCAGTTACCATCCGTAATATTCCCATGACCCTGAATATCATTTTGCCGGCCGCTGAAGTTCCATAAAAAATACCTCCAGTACATCCAGTTAATCTGATACGTAAAAAAGTATTGAAGATTCTCAGAAAACTTAGGCCGAACAGGCCTTTCATGGCCCTCAGCATCCTTAATTTTATCATGCTTTATCCCACCCCAGTTGCGGTAAGCCGAAATATGGTTCGACTCCTGATTCCACATACGGGGAAAAATAGTACAAAAATCTTTATCATAATTAGGAATACTCTCTTTGCGCTCATCCGAAACAATGTATTGATCCTTCACTTTAGCAGAACCGGAAGCAGCAGCAGAAGCGTCAGCCCCGGCTTTACTATCAGCCGCCACAACAGGTTTAGGAGCCTGCATGTACACAGGATTTCCATCCAAATATGGCTTCTGATTATCCAAAGGCGCATTGTAATACGGACCATAAAATAAAGGCCAGTCACCATACTGTTCGCGACCCAGGTAAGACAATAAACCCACCGCATCCTTGGGAGCATTTTCATTCATCGGTGTACAGGCATTAGATCGTATCACCAGCATCAGGAAAGAAGAATAGCCAATCACCAACATACAAAAACTCAAAATAATTGTATTGATCAAAGCTACTTTTTTACGTCCAAAATAAATCAGGGCAATCACCGCACCCCCAACAACAAAGCGGAAAGCACCCGTAGAACCATTCGAGCTCGAGACCAGGGCAATCACAAAAAACGCAACTGAGGCAGCAAAAAAGATATTAAAAAACTTACCCTTTTCATTGTGCGTATACATTAATCCGATGACAACAACCGTCAACATCAGAAGGAAATAAAAAATCGTACCGGAATTATAAGGAAGACCAACCGTATTCACAAAAAAGATCTCGAAATTCTCCGCCAGATTAATAAGACCAGGGATAATACCATTCAAAATACCTGCCACCAAAATGACCGAAGAAACCAGACAAATAATAAAACCCTTATTCGTCACCTTGTACTTCTTGAAATAATAAATAAACACCATTGCCGGAATCGTCAGCAAATTCAACAGATGCACACCAATAGACAAACCCATTACATACGCGATCAGGATAATCCATCGCTCCGAATGAGGCTCATCCGACACACGCTCCCATTTCAGAATGATCCAGAAAACAAGAGCAGTACATAACTGCGACATCGCATAAACCTCACCCTCCACCGCCGAAAACCAGAAAGAATCACTAAAGTTATACGCAAGAGCCCCCACAATCCCGCTACCCATAATAGCCCAAATCTTACCATCACTCAATTGAACATCCCCTTTACTTTCAGCACTAACACTGCCACCAGAGCCCTTAGCATCCGAGCCCTTATCAGAACTAAACTTACCCTTAACGTCATTAGGCTGAACCTTACCATCATTATTTTTACCGGTCCACTTAGGGTTAAAAAAACCACCCGCCAACAGATTCATATCCCCCGTCCTCTCCGAGATTTTCCGGGCCATTGCCGTAATGCTCCAGAACAAAAACAAAACAGCAAAAGCCGAACTCAAAGCAGACATGATATTCACCATCTTCGCCGCCTTCGTCACATCATTACCAGCGAACAACGTAAAAATACGTCCAAGCATTTGAAACAAAGGAGCACCAGGAGGATGACCCACCTGTAACTTATAACTCGTCGCGATATACTCACCACAATCCCAAAAGCTCGCCGTCGGCTCAATCGTAGCCAAAAACGTATACGCCGAAACCGCAAAAACAGCCCAGCCAGTAATATTATTAATTTTCTTATAGTTCATAGGAGCGGATAAGGGTTTGTCAAAAAATGTTGCTTTTTCAAAATAAAGGACGAAATTAATGAAATATAATGAATTAACTCAGGTTTGCTTAAAATACTGATATACTGAATATTACGACACATTTTTTCTCTTTTTATAAATGCTTGGGAATAGAGACATAGCCCAACATCAAAACGAATTTCAGACATATTCCAGAATCAACTAACAAGCCTTCCTGTATCAAATAACAAGTCCAACCACTAACCAATCATAGCCCTACTACGAACAATTCTAACAGACAATTCCCGTTTTTATTTATCCGTTTAACTTTATTTAACAAAACATTTCATATTTTTTTATTTTTGCGAACAAACAACAAAAGCAATAAGATGGAAAAAGACATCACCTACACAGGAGAAAACGGAGCCCAGATAAGAGCCTGCATCAGCACCCCAGGAAAAGCAACAGGCAAACTTCCGTCCATAATACTCATACACGAAATATATGGCTTAGACGCACATACAAGAGACGTAGCCAAACGACTAACGAACGAAGGCTACCTGGTCATAGCACCACACCTTTTTCACGGAGAATTAGACAAAATCACGTCAGTAGAAACCCTGTCACGCCTGCTGCCATTATTACGCACCATACCACGCGAATCCTTTGGCAATCCCGAAAAGATCAAAGAAGTCAGCGCACAGCTAACAGAGCAAGACCGTCCGGTTTTTAAGAGCCTGATGGAAGTACTTGCCGGCAAACACGATCAGCAATTTGTCAACAACCTCAAGCACGCATATCAATACATAGTAGAACACGAAAACGCAGACTCAAAAAAAACAGCATCACTCGGCTTCTGCTTTGGAGGAGGCATGGCAGGACTGCTCGCAGTAAACGAACCACGAATGGCAGCCCATATAATCTTCTACGGAAAACGCCCCCCGGCTGACAAAATCAAAAACATCACAGCACCCATACTTGGAATATATGGAAGCCTCGATGCAGGCATCAGTCCCGGCATACCGACATTAGCCGAAGAAATGAAAGCAGCCGGGAAAAACTATCAATACATCATGTACGAAGGAGCCTCGCATGCATTCTTCAACAACAACCGCAAAGATGTATACCATCCCCAAGCCGCCGCAAAAGCCTGGGAAGAAGTAAAAACATTCCTAAAGAAAAACTTATAAAAAAAATTACTACTTTTGCCACCCCGTCATCCCAAAAGATGATGGAAAGATTGCCCGATCGTCTAAAGGCAGGACTTCAGATTTTGGTTCTGACTATGTAGGTTCGAATCCTGCTCGGGCAACAAATAGCCTTAAAACCCTTGAAAACAGTGATTTTCAGGGGTTTTTTGTTGGGAAATATCACACTTATTTCCCTCAGGATTACCCTTGTTTCCCTCAATAGGAAAACTGGTAGTTTTATAATAGTTTAGCGCAAATTATACATCATCGCAAAATGAAAGAAGTCATTGCCCACTTTTCATTATTTAAAATTCAAAAAGCTATATTTTTTCTTTTGGCTTTAACTTTTGGATTAAAAATTACAGCACAAGGAGTTTGGACTCAAAAAGCTAATGTTGATACAGTTCACAGAAGTATAGGCACTGGTTTCTCTGTTGGCAATTATGGCTATATTGGGTTAGGTCAAAATGATGGCCAAAATCTATCGGATTTCTGGAAGTGGAATTCAACAACTGACTTATGGGTCGAAATATCGCCCTTTTTAGGAGGTCAAAGAAGAGCCCCTATTTCATTTGTTATTGGAAGTAAGGCATATGTAGGATTAGGAGGGAGCGCAAGTGGATACTTCAATGATTTGTATTCGCTTGATACCGCAACAGGACAATGGATGCAAGAGGCAAGTATGCCTGCTGCTGCCGGGCTTCGTGCTGCAGCAGCTTGTTTTGCTATAGGAACAAACGCTTATGTAGTTGCAGGTACGCCAGGTGGAAAGCCTTATTATGATGATGTTTGGGAATATAATTCACTAAATAACTCATGGACGCAAAAAAATAACCTTCCAAGTGGAATAGGAAATGTGGAAACTTTAAATGGATTTACATTGGGTAGCTTTGGCTATATTGAAGGTGGCTGGAATGGTTCAGTAATTCTTCAGAATATATGGCAATACAATCCTATTAAAGATACTTGGACAATAGTAGGCACCACTCCAGGAACTGCCAGAGGTGGTGAAGCCATTGTTATTATAAAGGGCATTCCCCTATTCGGAGGTGGTATAGATATGTCCGGTAATAATTTAACAGATTTCTGGCAAATGGATACTTCAAACTATACTTGGTCAAGTGTAGCAAATTTTCCTGCGACTGGGCGATTTTGCCCGGCATTTTTTTCAATCGGTAATTCTGGATATATTGGAACAGGTTCAAAATATTACCATTCAGACGAGGCCTCTCCGGATGGATTAAAAGATTTTTGGCGATTTAGTACTTTATACGCAAGCTTCTACGCCACTTCATCTGTTATCTGTAAGGGAGATACTGTTCAGTTAAAGGATCAATCCTTGGGTAATCCGACGAGCTGGAAATGGTCTTTTGGAGGAGGAATTCCAGATACTTCTTCACTTCAAAATCCGAAAATTGCCTATGCGGATTCAGGACACTATTCTGTTAAATTAGTTATTTCTGGGTTAAACGGATCTGATTCAATAACATTGAATAATTATATTACCGTTGTCTCTCCCCTTTCTTCCGTTGTAACAACAAGCAGCAATAGCAATACGATTTGTCAGGGAACAGGATATGTGCAATCTAATTCGTCCGGTAAAAATCAATGGTATTTTAACGGTTCAACTATCAAAAATGATACTTCCCAGAAAATATTCCCGGATCAATCAGGATTTTATGCTGTGATGGAGACGGATACTATTGGTTGTAGTGCAATCTCTATTCCGACATCGGTGACTGTTCTTCCTGCCCCAATTCCTCAAATTGGGACTAAAACGGGCACTACAATTTGTTCGGGGTCAATTGATACATTGTTTGCTTTTGGAAGTGGCAAGTATTTATGGTCAACTGCTGATACTGCCTCCTCCATAATTGTCTCACCGTCCATTTCTACAACCTACACTTTGACTGTTACCGGAGCCAATGGTTGTGCTTCCAGCATTTCGCAATTGATAAAAGTTAACTCTTCACCTGCCGTTCCGGTAATCCAACAAAATGGCAGCTTATTAGCATCAACCGCTTCTCAAGGAAATCAATGGTATCTGAATGGAAATCCTATCAATGGAGCCACTTCTCAATATTTTACACCAATTCAATCAGGCTTTTATCAAGTGATTTTAAATGGAATAGATGGTTGCTCTTCAGCTTCCAATATTATCAACTATACTTATACAGGGATCGACGATTTCAATACGCAAAACCAATCATTAACTATTTACCCAAATCCTGCAACCGGAACCTTTAAAGTCGAAACTAATTCTACTGAAAAACAACTCCTCCAGATATTCGACATCACCGGAAAACTAATGCTTTTTCAAAACTTACTTTCCGGCAAATCAACTATTGAAGGCAGTAGTTTATCTCAGGGCGTTTATAACGTCTCCATCACCAGCAATGAAGGTGTTTCAAATAAGAGATTGGTGATCATTAAATAAACCTGTTCAAAATCAACGATAATTTCCCGGCTAGGGGTTTACCTGAACTGAATCCAGGTCGTTTGCCTGAGACAAAATTTCAATTGTATTCTGACAGAGCCTGAAAGAGTATCGTTCGGTTTGTATTGATTCCGAGGAATTTCCTTGATAGATTTCCCTTGTTTCCCTCAGTGTTAAAGATGGGTGAATTGCTACTGAATAGCCTTGAGATGCAATAAAATTCAGCTGATTACGTTCAAGATGGGTAAAGAATTACAAAAATGAAAAGAAGCTTATTCCTCCTATCCATTGTTTTTGCTCTCGCTTTCTCTGCGAAGGCTCAACAGATTCCCAATTATAATTCTGCTCCTGAAGCCAAAGAAAAAGCCAAACAGAAATTGCAGGAAATCAAAGAGCGCATAAAAACTCCGGAGGATTTCTATAAACAGGCACTTCTGTATTCTGACGACCCAGGTTCAAATAGGAATAATGGTTGTTATGATAGTATTAAACGAGGTGAGTTTGTTCCAGAATTTGAGAAAGTCGCTTTAAGTCTTAAACCCGGTGAAATATCTGATGTATTTGAAACCAAATATGGCTTTCATATCATGCTACTCAGGACTAAAAGAGAAAATGATTTTGATGTTTGCCATATCCTTGTTATCCCTACATATTAAGTCTGAAGGTTTCCCATTTAAAAATCCTGAAAAGTACTGTTCGGTTCGTTCGGATTTGGGTTGCCAGTTGGAAGGACTAAAGAAATTGGGCTCAGTTGAATAAGCCTGATTGTCCAATTTTTTATCCTGCTTGCCTAATCCAATCTCTAATATTCATACCAATTCTCTCAACATCCTCACGTGAAACAATTCCACCATGCATAATTATGTTTCTTGACCTTTCTAACGTAGAAAGGAGGGCTTTACACCATTCCATATTGGTTAATATATCAACGAATAAATCCCAATTTGTTACAATTATAGAAGATAAATCACCAAAATCACAATACATTATTTCTTCTCCGCCTCTGCTTCCATGCCAGCGAAATTTTAAATCCTCCTCTCTTCTTGTTTTCACTTTTGCCTTGATTTTTTCAGGAACTTTTTCCCACCATATTTCTTCATGTTTTTCAGCCATTGCCGACTTAACTAAATCTCTAACCGAGTTTTCAAAAGCATGAAGGGCTATATAAACAATCGACATCTGCCTCGCAGTTTGAAGATGGTCTTTATCTAACATTTCAAATGATAAAGCCTTCATATAGCAGCAGAGGTCTTGTCTATGGAATAGATTCAGCAGGGGATGAAGATGAACCATTGTACCTTTTTGTAGATGATAAAATGAGCGATGGGGTAATTATTCTAAAATATATTCCTGATTATGATGAAATAGGAAAGTTTGAGCCGGAATTGCCTGTGAAAAGGGAAACCATTCAAAAGAGTACGAAAAGAACGATACTTTCATAAATCAAATCCTTGTCCCTTCTCAGAAATAATATCACCCGGCTGATGAAAGGGATTCCCAGAATGAGAAACACGTTTTAAAGCAAAATTTTGACACCCTGAATGCGGAGTTTCCCTCAAGGCTTCCCTCAAATCGGAAAAATGGAATAATGAAGGAGTGAAGCGGAGGAGGTAATAAACAGGTTTTGTGACGGATATTCCGGATTTCCTGTTAAAAAGGCTTTGGAAGGTTCCAACCTGATGAGGAGTATTTACATATTTCATACATTTATACGACGGAGCCTTCGAAAATCTGTGCCTACAATCATGAACGAAAAGGACATTGAAAACCTAACTATAGCCCTTCGGAATATTTCTCTGGGTTCGGCAATTGTTCCCTTCAAAGAACCTACACTGCACTCTCAAAATTTAGGAATGGATACTTTTTCTTAACTCTTTTCAATACTGTTTCATAAGGAATGCCCTTGCCAGCATCTAATTGAGCTAATCCTACTTCGATTGAATTCCTTACACCTTCCGGGAGTTTATCCCAATAATCATCAGAGGTTGATTTGATCTTCCTTTTTATCATAATCAATCAATTATCCATTTCTGATTTAACTGCTTCGGGACATCCATCTTTGCATTGAGGACGGCAATTATGGTAACTTTTTCCGGAGCCTTTGAAGGGTTGTATATAATTCTGTACCCTTTGAAAATAAGCTCCCTCAAGAAATTCAATCGGGTAGTTTCAAATTCCGGAACAATTCTACCACTAAGTGGCTGATTTTTTAGCTGAGTTTCAACTGATGAAGCGAGTTTAGCTACGAATCTTTGCGCGTAAAACTGGGAATCTGAGGCAATGTAATCATAAATGTGATGCAGATTCGAGGAGGCCTTTTCAGACCAAACTACTTCTGTTGCCATTTTTCGATACGCTTAAGCAAATCAGCGGTAGAGATTGTTTTGTTTTTCTCCTCATCAGAAAGTCCCTCCAAAACCTGAGCAGTCAGGTTTAATTCATACATTATCTCATCGAGGGAACTGGAGTCCGGAAGGCTCTTGATTACTTCAATTGACGCCTGTTTTAGTGAGTTCATAGTGTGTTTTTTCTTTCTTAAATGTACGAATAAATCATTTTTGATATTTCTTCATCACTTCTTTATGAGACTTAAATTCGCCCTTATCGGCTTGGGCAATACCTCTTTCAACAGAGGCCTTCTGAGCATCGGGAAGTTCATCCCAAAAATCAACCTCAATGGTTTCCTTTTTGGATAGAAGAGTATGGATTGCCTTTAAGGTTTTACTGTCCTGTACCTCATCAATCAACCGATGTAGGCTTGACTTCAATTCTAAGGTGCTCATGGTATAAGGGTTTTACGGTACAAAGGTACGGAATTTTTGAAGAAATATAGACGGTTACTTTTCGTAGTTTCCCTCCCTGCTTCCCTCAGAGATAAAGACTTTCAAAGCATTTCCGGCCTACCACTCAGAAATTGCCCGATCGTCTAAAGGCAGGACTTCAGATTTTGGTTCTGACTATGTAGTTCATAAATCATATCGAAAGAAAAAATCTCAACTTAAGAATTCACCTGAAAAGACTCAGTCGAAAAACGATTTGCTATTCTAAAAGCCTATTAATGCTTACGGCCTGCCTGAAAATCTATTTTTGGGGTTAGAAATGGGTGCGTTAATTTTCACTATTTCCCTTTCCCCTCTATAAGAATGATTCGTTGTAATTCCTGATATAAATTTGGAATATCATTGATTACCGTATTATATACAATATCATAATCAACACCAAAATAATCATGAATTAACCTATCTCGCATTCCAGCCATTTCTTTCCAATCAACAAGCGGATACCGAATTTTCAAGTTCTCTTCTGTACGTTTGGTTGCCTCCCCTACAATTTCCAGGCTGCGTATAATGGCCTTGCTTAATGTTTCATCATTTACAATTTCTTCCCGAGATTTTCCAGCAGTAACTCTTAAAAGAAAATGACATTCGTCTAAAATATGACGCAAAAACTCAAGCTGCGAGGGGTACATATTCTACTTCTTTTAATATATAAGGGCCAATGTATTTACTCAAAGATTGAGGAGTAACGAGCTCTATTTTTCGACCCGTAATTTCCTCCAGCATGTCGGCAAGAGCAATAAAGTTCTTAAGGGTTTTGTAATCTGGCGCAATATCTACAAAAAAATCTACATCGCTATTTACTTTAGCCTGATCCCTTACAAAAGACCCAAACACCCCAATTTTCAGTACACCGTATTGCCGAAGACGATAACTGTTGGTTATTATCCGTTTAATCAGTTCTGACTTATTCCTTACGGCCACTTCCATAGCCTTAAAGTTAAGGCTTTTTTATGATTTCAAATTCGGTCGAGAATTCAGTCGAGTACAATGGAGTATAAATCGGATCCTTTGAGCTCAGTCAGCAACAATAAACCACTTCTTGATATAATTTTTCTTTGGAGAGGTCATATTTCAATGGCATCCTTCATAGCATTATAAAGGTAATGGCCATGTATAAGTTTCTTAAAGGATATTTCATTTTCGCTATTGATCGTTATATCAACAGGAGATTCAATCGCATCAACTAATGCCTCATGAATTTTACTTTCCCAATTCATTTTTGCTCGTTCTCCAATCGTTTTTTGAGTAACCACCAACACATCATAATCGCTGTTTTTGTCGTTATCCCCTCTCACTCTTGAGCCAAACAACATGATTCTCGCATCTGGGATAAAAGTAGTATAGTTCTGTGTATGGAAAATTTCCATGCAAGTTTCCTTTGGAGGGGGGGGGGAAAGGAAAAGGAGAAATATACAAACTCATGTAACCTTTCCCGGTCAAAATGCGTACAACAAGGCTAAATATGACGGATTAGTAAAAAAAAAGCTAAAAGCAATGATAGACGAAAACCCAGAATCCAAAGTAAAGGGTACTATAGAGTGCCTCTCATTTATTTTCCGTTTACTGGTTTACAATGGTATTTCCTGCCATAACAACTGCTCCTGTTCTTGCTAGTGCTCTGCCATCAAGTGTAGCTCCTGTATCAAAAGTTATAGATTGCATTGACATGACGGTTCCTTTAAAAACAGAAGTAGTTCCAAAAGTTGCGGAACTGCTGACTTGCCAAAAAATATTAGAAGCCAATGCGCCACCACTTAAAATGACTTTACGTCCGGAGGTTGCAGTGAGGGTGGATGCAATCTGAATTATGAAAACAGCATTTGCATTTCCTTTTGCGTCCAGGGTGAGATCTCCGGATGAAATAGCAAGTGAAGAAGTAGACTTATAAAGGCCTGGCGTCAGCGTTAGTCCACCAATGTTTCCTGACAATGATACAATATCTGTGCATGTTCTCCCGGCCGCATCATTATAAGCAGATGTAAGATCAAGCTTCGCCTGATTTGCAATGTTGTCATTAATATGCAGTGTCCCATTTAAGATTCCCGGGGGAAATCCACCAACTGATGTGCCTGGGCTTAATCCAAGATCACCTGTTATATTTGTTGCTCCGGTATTTGTAACGGCTGAACCTGCAAGAATTGCTAACCCAGTTGCTCCAGCAAGTTGTACTGATGCCTGCACTGTAGTTTGAAGAGGAATTACTATGGGAGTTGACCCTGCAGTTGTCTGTGTTGTTTCATTTTTTTTGCACGCAGCTACTAAAATAACCGATGCTACCACAAGGGTTGTCATCATTTTTTTCATTTTCATTTTTTGTCTTTTTAGATTTCCGCGTTTTGCAGTATATGTGAAAATACTTCACCTTACAAAGCTGCGGATCTTCATTCAGCTGAGAATTACATTACTTTGGAAGATAGTTATGTAATTCACACGCTATAAACAAAGCTCTGCAATCCCCAATAACTACTTTTTGCAGTCGACCGGCAGGCATGAAAACGAATAACAGCAGTAGTTCAGGTGGTGGAACAAGAAACGATATACCAGGAACTGCCACGAATGACAATATACTTAGCGATGGTAGTAAATGAAATTATTTCTCAATTGTCTGATGAGTATAAATCAATATGAGTGTTAATTATCTGGCCTGGGTTTCGGGCAAATGGTACATTGTAGTTACCCCAACGGGTTAGAACTTTAAACAACTATATTCTTACTCCAATAATCAAAATATCATCTGTCTGTTCTTCGCTCATCCATTTCCACTCTTCAATGGTTTTATTAAGCGCATTTTTTTGTTCATTCATAGGCAGATGTTGCACAGAAAGGAGAATTTCTTTGAATCCTTTGTATTTAAGTTTTTTTCCTTTAGGCCCACCAAACTGATCAGGATAGCCGTCACTGAATAAATAAATAGTGTCACCCTTCTCCACCTGCATTTCGTGATTAGTAAATTCTTGCAATTTTCCGCTTAAAAATACGCCTATCGGAAATCGGTCAGCAGGAATCTCAATGAGCTCGCCCTTTCTTATCAGATATAATGAATTGTATGCTCCTGCAAATTCTAATGTATTTGATTCCCTGTCAATCGAACATAAGGCTATGTCCATTGTATCTTTTATCCCTGAACTTTCAATGGATTGTCGCAGTGTTTTATTGATACCGTTGCTTAATTCGTATAATATCTCACTTGGCTTAGTATGCTCATGTTCGTTAATTGATTTGCTTAATAAATTATAACCAACAATGCTCATTAATGCCCCTGGAACTCCATGCCCGGTACAATCAACGGCAGCAATATACGTTTTGTTATCAAATTTTTCTACCCAATAAAAATCACCACTGATAATGTCTTTGGGCTTAAATAGAACAAATGACTGGGGTACCAATTCCTTTACAAGTTCTTCTGGCGGAAATATAGCATTCTGAATACGTTTTGCATAATTGATACTATCAAGGATATCTTTATTTTTTTGTTCTATTATCTTTTTTTGTTCTGCCAATAAGAGGTTTGCTTTCTTACGTTCGGTAATATCTCTCACAACGCATTGAAACCCTTTTACCCAACCTTTTTCCATCTCCATTATACCAACCTGTTCCACCCACTTTTCTTTACCCGTTTTCGTATGAATAAGAAACTCGATAATCGATTCATGAGCCTTGTTTTTAAATTGCTCTTGATAACTACGACGGACTCTTTCCTGCCATTCAGGAGCAATTAAAATTGAAAAGTGCTTTCCAACTAATTCTTCACTTGAATATTCCGTAAGGATAGTAACACGTTTATTGATGTAAGTAAACATTCCTTGCGCATCGCTTGTATA
This sequence comes from Bacteroidota bacterium, assembly GCA_013286805.1. Taxonomy (GTDB): domain Bacteria; phylum Bacteroidota; class Bacteroidia; order JABDFU01; family JABDFU01; genus JABDFU01. The sequence goes on from JABDEY010000001.1 coordinate 81,528, forward strand.
TAAGGTGTCACCCGCCTCTTCAATTATTTTACGATACTTATTCTCACTCTCAATTACCTTTCTCTCCATTTCCTTAATATCGCTTATATCATGGAATACGCAGAGAAAACAACCTTTGTCTTCCATTTCAAATGCTTCAACTGAAAAAATGGTGTCAATTTTTTTTCCTGCTTTCGTACTACAAGGAACATTTTCATTTCTTAAAAAGCCGAGTTCCTTTAATTTGGAAAAAGATTTGAGTTGGGTTTCTTTTGACACAAATCCCGCTTCGTCAGCAGTTAAACCAATCACATCTTCCCGATTATATCCAAAAGTTGAAAGGAAACTTTCATTTACCGCAACTATACTGCCTGTTTCATTTTCTGCGATTATCATTCCTGAAGGGGAGGTGTTAAATAACTTTAAAAAACCTTCTTTGGCCTGAACAAAAGCTTTTTCAATTCTTTCTGCCCTCTTCCGTTCAGTAATATCGTAAATACAGTTGATTGTATGTTTTTCCCCGTTTAGCAACAATGCTTCGGATGAGACGATGATATCCACTTTCCTTCCCGACTTGTGATTGATAATCATTTCTGCGTGTCTTGCAGAGCCCTTTTCACGAACTTCCGAAATTATTCTTTGACGTATAGAAGGGTCAGTATTGATTCCGACTTCCACACCGTTTCGTCCAATCAATTCTTCCGGTGAATACCCCGTCATTTGAGCAAAAGCATCATTTACTTCCATATATTGATAGTCGGAATCCCTTGTAATAGCAATTCCAATACCACTTGCCTGAAATATCTTTTGAAACTTCTCTTCACTTTCAGCAACCTTCCTCACCATTGCTTTCACTTCGGTTATATCATGAAATATGGAAAGGAAACATGGCCGGCCTTCTATCTCAAACGAATCAGTTGAAACAATACAGCTAATTTTTTCGCCATTTTTGGTATTGCAAAGAACATCTTCGTTTTTTAGAAAACCCTGCTGATTTAATTTGTTTGCTAATTTCTCCCTGTATTCGATAGCCACCAATCCTAATTCATCTACGGTTAAACCAATCGCTTCTTCTCTTTTGTATCCGAAGGTTGTTAGAAAATTCTTATTTACTTCGATAAATTTTTTTGTCTCAACATCCATAAGAATCATTCCGGAAGGAGATGCATTAAATATTTTCAGTAAGCCGTCTTTGCTTTGTGCAAGGGATTTTCCTGTTTCCTCCGCATTTTTTCTATCCGTAAGATCGCGTGTTACCTTTGAAAAGCCAGTTACCTTATTGTTTTTATCGTGAATAGCTGTGATAAGAATACTGCCCCAAAAACGTGTTCCATCTTTCTTCACTCGCCATCCTTCATCACTTGCCTTTCCTTCGATGTTAGCTTTCTCAATAAGCTTTTCAGGCAATTTATTTTCACGGTCTTCCTTTGTATAAAATAATTTGAAGCTTTTTCCAGTTATTTCTTTGTCGGTGTATCCTTTGATTTTCTCTGCTCCTTTGTTCCAATTCACAACATTGCCCTTCTCATCCAAAAGCAAGATAGCGTAATCTTCAATTTCCTCTATCATTTGTCGATAGGGTTCGTCACTTTCAAACATATTTTAGATTATTATTTCCATCTACTTCAAATCTATTCCAATAATGTCTTACCTACCAAACCTTGAATTATCGTAGATGGAAATTAACGCTATAAAACAATGCCTCTCGGAAACCATTGTCCGCTCATAAAAAATCTGGGAGTAGAACCATCTCTTTTTGATAAATGTAAACCATTTTATATAACCCTCAAGAAATAAAATCATATTATCCATTTTATTTAGGAAAACACCAAATGGCTACAAACCTTACATATGTATGGTTTCAACATATATTGTTTTGTAAATACGATTTATACGTCGGGATATGGGAGAAGAGAACAAACCGATTAAAAATCTGGTTTGATACCGGAGCCTGTGAACAGTAATTTTAGCTAAACAAAGATTTCGTCATTTCTGCCTCGTTTTATAATAACCACAGCAGGCATTGAGCAAACATTCAGGACACTTTGGGTTAGTAGGCCGGCATATTTCCCGGCCGAGAAATGACAAAGCCATACCAATTTCGGCCCAGTCTTTCTGTGGAAGAACGTCCATCAATTGTGTTTCAATTTTTTTGGGATCAGTTCCTGAGGCAATCCCTAACCTGGGGGCCACACGAACTACATGCAGATCCACGATGATACCTTCGGCTTTTTTTCCTGATTCCCTTAAAATAACGTTTGCTGATTTGCGGCCAATCCCCGGGAGTTTTATTAGCTCCTCCAGTGTCATCGGGGTCTTACTGTCTTTCTTAACAATCCCGGCAAGAGTAATAAGCCACCTGGTTTTATTCCCAAAATTCCTGACCTTGCCAATAAATTGGAACAAGGTCTGCTCATCTGCCCTCGAAAGTGCTTCCATATCCGGAAATGCTTTAAACAAATCCGGGGCAATGTGGTTGATATGCCGGTCAGAGTCCTGTGCTGAGA
>JABDEY010000001.1:84023-85360 GCA_013286805.1 Bacteroidota bacterium
AGAGTATAACCATCACCACAAGTTGGTAGGTATTCTTATAATCAAGAGGGTGCTTCCTCTCTTTATACTTTTTAATTACAGGGAGAAGCATTGTTGGCCAGTTCATAAGGAAGTTTGTTTATTGTTCATTTTACCCGCTCAATATAAGGTACAAAGGGTTTTTACAAAAGTATGTACTTTAGCCATACCATGACAAAAGAAACCGCTGTGACCTGTTGTAGTCAGTACCTGAATCAAAAAATTGAACGATTGCAATACTACTGGAAAGAATTGTCCACTGGAATGCAGAATGATTCCAAAAGTACAGCCGGAGATAAACACGAAACAGCGCAGGCGATGGCGCAATTAGAACAAGAAAAGCTATCTCATCAACTCAAAGAATTACTGGATCAAAAACAATCCCTGCTTTCCATTGAAGGCAAATCTTCTGCCCTGCACATTACCAGTGGAAGTCTGGTTAAAACCGACAAGGGCTATTTTTTTCTTTGTATTCCCCTTGGTAAAATTCAGGCAGGGATGGAAACGCTCATTGGCTTATCCCCTAAATCACCTCTTGGTCTTCGATTGATGGGGCTTAAAGCAGGCAATTCAACTCAGGTAAACAACACAACTTACAAAGTGCTGGAAATTTCTTAATGAATTTCAAATTTGGTTACTTTTAGGATGTGAAGAAACGGGTGCTTTGTGGAATAGTTAGGCTACTGAATTTTAAAACCCTTATTTTCTGTATTCCCTTTCTTGTTTCAGCAACCATGCATAGCCAGCCTGTTTCAGATACCAATTTTACAGCTGCCGACCTGAAAAAGATAAGCCACTGGAATGAAATCCTCTTTAAAGGAGACGCTTCAATTGTTTTGGAGAAGTATTGGAGACTAAAAAATCCCAACAGGATTATCCTACGGGCCCGGAAGATAAAGATTAACCCACCGGATACCACCTACCCTTTTCATTATACCTGGTTAGTGGATATGGCTGGAAAATCCCCCGGGCCAGTTCAACTCCTTTCAATAGATGATGCCTATAACGCTTTTGTAAACAACATAAATACACTTAAAGATGAAGACAGATATGCCTCTGATGGAAGCACTATTTATTTTGACTGCTGTGGCGACAGCGTTTTCAAATTGCGCTATTCACCGTTTTGGAGAGGTTATTTTAACCAAACATTTATGCTAAATCTGAATACGGCAGACATAATCTCAGAAGGAGAGCAGTATAACCCTCCAACTGGTGGTCCGACAACGTATCCTCCCTATTATAAGTATGAATGGAACTGGCATACCTTCAAAGGGAAGGGATTAAATCTGACAAATCAATATCCTATGGAAGGATATTAC
>JABDEY010000001.1:85370-89377 GCA_013286805.1 Bacteroidota bacterium
ATCTCCCTGAATGAAACCTGGCCAACTATTTCATTGGGAAATTGTGCCCTTACTTTAGACAGCAAGTCCAATCCGGGATTTATGCTTTCTGGAGATTCGGATTACCCGACAGTAAAAATCCTGGCCATTTCAGCCCACGAACTATTAGTTGAACTATTTCAAACTGAATTTAATAAAGGGGAAAATAATAATTGGCTGACAAGCGACCACCTGGAAATTTGGCAGCGTTTACATAAAGGAACAAGTGATAATCCCGGGGATACAGTGTATCGTTGGGGTATAAGATTAGTTGACGGGAAAGTCTTCCACACTCAAAATAATTCGCCAAACCCGCCGGAAGTCTCCATAACTAACGACAAACCACGAAAGGAAAAATTCGGGTCAGTAATTATTAAAATAAAACTGAATGACAAGATGGAAGCTGCAAGTTCTATTTCTATAAGTTACAGCAGGGCAGGTAATGATAAAAGAGCAGCGTCAATCGTTTCAACAAGCAGTCATTTACTCTTTAATAATCAATTTACTTTAAGCCCGGTTTTTAAAATAGATTCGGCTCTGGCCACACCTGTTATTGTCAATAATACATTAAGCCTAAAATACGCCTACAAAATTGAAAGAGATAAGCCCATAATTAATCTGATTGAGAATACCAAAGGGATATTACCTTCAAAGGGTAAGCTGTATGACAAGTGATAAAAAAAGAACCAAAGGACATTTGATATATAGAAATAGCTTCCAAAAATGAATTTCAGGATTTTCATTTATCTGATTCTTATTTTATTTATCAGCTGTGACCGGGCAGCAAAAATTCTCACCAAATCTGACCTAAAGGTAGAGCTTCTCACACAGGGTCCGGCATCAAGCTTACGTGGGCTCTCCGTTCCGGATGACAGCACATTTTGGGCGTGCGGAAGTAAGGGATGGGTTGGCAGAAGTGTCAACAGAGGTAAAAACATTGAATGGAAGCAGATTAAAGGATATGAGAAATGCGATTTTCGTTCCATATATGCTTTCAATGCTCATCTTGCCATAATTGCCAATGCGGGCTCCCCTGCTTATATTCTCAAGACAAATGATGCAGGGGGTACCTGGAGCCAGGTTTATGAGAATACAGATTCACTGACATTTATAGATGGGATAACTTTTATAGATGATACGAATGGAATTTTAATAGGTGATCCAATGAATGGTCATTTATTAATCCTTCAAACAAAGAATGCGGGTAATTCCTGGAGTATTCAAAAATCTGCACCAATTGCTTACCCGGGGGAAGCTTGCTTTGCTGCAAGCGGAACCTCTATCCGCACAAATAAGAAAGGTGCTATTTGGATTGGAACAGGTGGAACTCATTCCAGGGTTTTGCATTCAATGGATTTTGGGGCAAATTGGGAAAGCATTGAATTACCTATGACGATGGGAAAGGCCTCTCAGGGAATTTTTTCGGTTCTGTTTACTACAACCACAAGTGGTATTGTTGTCGGCGGAGATTATAAGAATGATTCCCTGAGCCTGGAAAATTGTCTTCTGACATCAGACGGGTGCAAAACCTGGAACAAGCCGGAAATTCCACCCAAAGGTTATTGTTCCTGTATAGAAACGATCACAGAACATCAGTTTATCACCACCGGAACCAAAGGAACTAATTTATCAGAGGACGATGGAAAAACATGGGCCACCCTGGATACAGGAAGCTTTAATACGGTATGCAGTTCCGGAACCGGACATACAGTAATTCTGGCAGGTAAAAAAGGGCGGATCGGGGTCTTGTATCCGAAAGCAATCACAACACCCATTGATAAATGAAAAAACAGGTCATACAATACATTCCTTTCACCTGACAATTTCAACTATTTTCTGAACACTTCCATTACTGCCCGTAATACGGCAAACATATAATCCATTGCTTAAACCAGCAGTATTCAATTGAATCACATTTCCACCTGAAATACAGCCATACTGCTCATGAATAAACTCCTGTCTTCCGGAAAGATCGCTTAAAACAATTTTCGTTTCCTCCGCAGTCACGCTGGCGAAATTGATTGTTATATTACCTGCGGCAGGATTAGGGTAAACACTTAAAGCAGAAAAATCCGCGGAATACCCAATTCCAGTTGGTCCGGAAATAACAACACCCAGATAAGCATCCACGCTGTCTCCATAAGTGCTTTTAAGATTTAAACGCAGAATGTAATTACCAGGCACCAACCCATTTGTATTCCAGTTTGAAAGCAGACTATTGCTTACCTGGGCTGTGTTGGCCAATTCGATTGCACTCCATACTACATCACCCTGTTTCTGATAATACAGACTCCAGCTCTTAAAAGCCATCAGCGTACTGGAAGGCCCGCGATCAATGAATGCAGAACCATTAATGTTCACACTGGAATTAGTAGAAATTGCTGCCGGCTGATTGATATTGGCAAACCAGGCAACAGCCCCGTCACTTGCCAGGGGACCATTTAACACAAGCGATTGCACAACAATCAAGATAGACGTATTGATCGCCTCCGCATTTACCAGCGTCGAATAGCCAATAACAAAGAAGCTCGAATCCTCACTTCTCGCCCAGGAATAATCCACCAGCGAATTCGCGTAGGCTACTGCCTGGTTTGTTGTCCAATGATATCCTCCTGTTCCATCCACTTTATAATTGTTTCCATAAAACCTCGAAGTGTTTTCCAAACCTATTTCTCCAACCTGGCAATTGGAGACACTTAATTTCAGGTTTTTAAATTCATAGAAACTCCAGGTTTCCACATAGGAATTATTTAAAATTAAAACCCGGTCGCTGAGTGAACCTGCCTGCCCTGAAGAATAATTGGTACTGTCATGTATTCCTGAAACACCCAGGGAGTCATTTGCTTTATCAAACCATAAACCTATTGCCCTCAATTTAGAGTTGCTGATCGTGACAGATGAACCACTGCTCGGCATCATGGCCCACCATACCTGATAAGATGTATCGACCTGAATAGAATACTCCACCCCTTTTACACCCGCCTTACTTTTGTTGAACTGATAATTATAGGCAGTATCACTTTTCCCAAATGTCCAGTTGATCACAGCGGTATCGGGGAACTGGTGCCACAATAATACCGTATCGGAGTTTTTTACGGTAAGGTTTGAATAGTCTGAAATGATAAATTCACCTGCCTGGGTAGTTTTATTTATAGTGATAGAACCTTTATTGCTTATTCCGGTTGTGGTAAAACCGTGTAAAATCATATTGGATTCAGTCAGTTTTGCCGAATCGGTTACAGTAAATCCGTGCGACATAGAATTGTAGTTCAGGATTGTATTGTTCATGTTCATTCTCCCGGCTCCTCCAAGTACAATAGAAAGCTGATAAAAATAAGTCTGAGGGAAAACAAGGGTACTTAGATTTACACTCACCAGAGCCGTACCGAATACATAAATGTCACCATTATTTGTAATGGTCGAGGAATTAATCGTCAATTGCCCTGTCTCTAATGCATAAATAAAGCCCTGATTATTTACAGTGGAGGTGTCGATCACAACCTGACCACCGATAATTAAAATATTCCCATTATTACTTAGCGTAGCATTACGTATGGTAAGCTTATTTGCTATAACGCAAATTGGACCGGTATGATTACAGGTCCCGCTGATAACAGTATCCTTTCCCGACCTACCTATCCAAAGTGTATCCGAAGCAGTGCTTAAAACAGGTGCAGTGCTTAAAACAGGTGCAGTGCTTAAAGCAGGTAAAGATCGTTGCATTTTTAGTAGTCTGATTTTGCTCTTATCCCTTGCTTTAAAATAATTGGCAACGCTACCCTTGTTTTGAAATTCTTGCTGGGCAGAAAGTGAATGAATTGTCAAAACCACCATTATAAGAAGAGAATGAAAAGCGTTTTTCGTGAGTCCTCTGATCATCTCCGGATAATTCTGCCTTCTTAACAAAGCATTTACCGCCAATGCAATACGCTTTACCTTAGTGGGTTCTGTTTTAGCACTATCTATCCATTTTGAAAAATAACCTTGCT
>JABDEY010000002.1 GCA_013286805.1 Bacteroidota bacterium
AGAATCCTTCAATCTATGGCCCCACTGCGGAGATGATGGAAGAAATGATGGCTTCCAATAAGAATTGAGTTTGCATTTTTAGGTCAAATTTCTTAGATTGATTTTTAAGGCCGTTTCCATGAAAATTGGAAATGGCTTTTTTATGGTGTCATTCAGGCTCCTATTATTTTTTTGATCTGATTCAATTTCAGGAGTGTTTCTACAGGCTAAAACCCCAGAAACAGTTAAAAAAACCCCGATTTTGTTTGTTCGCATAAGCCCTTTTTTCACGCTCTCATAGGTTCACTTTGGTGAACCCATAAGCCTCTGTAGGTCTATCTTGGTGGACCTATAGAAACGTTCCAAAAAGTGAATAGTGTTCTTCCACGGAAAACAGGAAACAAGGGCGACATAGTTCCTTAGAGCGGGGCTTCAAGATCAAAAAAAGGTCCGTCAAATTAATATGATGGGAATCAGTTCAAGAAATCAGGCTCCGATCAACTTTTTGATTTCGTTTAATTTCAAAAGGGCTTCTACAGGGGTTAAGGTGTTGATATCAGTCTTCAAAATATCTTCTTTAATCTGCTCGAGGACAGGATCATTTAGCTGGAAGAAACTTAACTGGTTATTTTGACCTGGTCCATTTGCGGACTTGAATCCCTGTGCATGAAAATCCGGCTGTAAGTTTATACCTGGCTGAATCTGCACTTTTTTTCTTTGGCTTCTTGCTTCGAGGTCAATGAGTATTTCTTTTGCACGCTCCACTACTTTCCGAGGCATTCCGGCCATTTGTGCAACGTGAATACCGAAGCTGTGTTCGCTTCCGCCTGGTACTAATTTTCGCATGAACAGTACTTTGTTGCTCGTTTCTTTTACGGAGACGTTAAAGTTTTTAACCCGGCTAAAGCTTGCTGAAACATCATTTAATTCATGGTAGTGAGTGGCGAAGAGTGTTTTCGCTTTAGCCGCAGGATGTTCGTGCAAAAACTCAACTATTGCCCAGGCGATTGAAATACCATCGTAAGTACTTGTGCCACGGCCTATTTCGTCCAATAATATCAGGCTACGGTCGGAGACGTTATTAAGTATGCTGGCCGTTTCATTCATCTCTACCATGAATGTAGATTCGCCGGAGGAAATATTATCGGATGCACCAACCCTTGTAAATATTTTATCTACCAAACCTATGTTTGCATGTTTGGCAGGCACGAAACTTCCCATTTGGGCCATCAGGACAATGAGTGCAGTCTGCCGTAGTAAGGCTGATTTTCCTGACATATTAGGTCCTGTAATGATGATGATTTGCTGGGTATCGTTGTCTAAATAAACATCATTTGCCACATATTCTTCTCCCAGCGGTAATTGTTTTTCAATCACAGGATGTCTTCCATCTTTGATGTCAAGGATTTTCTCCCCATTTACATGGGGACGAACGTAATTGTTTTTCAAGGCTGTCGCTGAAAAGGAAAGCAGGCAGTCTATTCTTGCCAGCAGATTTGAGTTCAGTTGTACAGGAATAATGTAATCGGCTAAAGCAATGACGAGGTCTGTAAACAGGCGTGCTTCGAGGGCGAGTATTTTTTCTTCTGCCCCCAATATCTTTTCTTCATATTGTTTGAGTTCTTCTGTTATGTAGCGTTCTGCATTCGTCAAAGTTTGCTTACGCATCCAATCGGAAGGAACTTTGTCTTTGTGCGTATTGGTCACTTCGAGGTAGTATCCGAACACATTGTTGAAAGCAATTTTAAGGGAGGGTATTCCGGTGCGTTCTGATTCACGCAGCTGAATTTGCAAAAGAAAATCCTTTCCGGAATAAGCAATCTTGCGCAGCTCATCCAGGTCAGCATTCACGCCTTCTGCAATTACATTTCCTTTGTTTAGCAAAAAGGGCGGGTCTGGCTGCAGTTCCTTATCTATTTTATTTATTGCTGCGTCGCATAGGTTGATCTGCCGGCCTATGTTCTGCAGGGACAAATTTTCTGATTTGTCCAACAGTTCTTTTATAGGTTTTATGGCTGAGAGTGCACGTTTTAACTGAGCCACTTCTTTGGGTGAAATCCGTGCCGTAGCGACTTTGGAAATGATGCGTTCAAGGTCATGGATCAGCTTTAGCTGTGAAGTAATCAAATCCGCCTGCTCCTGATGTTTCAAAAAATAATCCACACATTCGAGGCGTTCATCAATCGGAGCCTTGTCTTTCAGGGGTAAAGCCAGCCATCGCTTGAGCATACGGGAGCCCATGGGTGAAACAGTCTGATCTATAACCGAAATAAGGGTACGTGCATTTTCGTTATAAGATCCGAATAACTCCAGATTACGAATGGTAAATTTATCCAGCCAGACGTATTTTTCTTCTTCAATGCGGGAGATGTTGGTAATATGCTGAACCTTGTCGTGGGCTGTTTCAGCCAGGTAATGCAAAACCACTCCAGCGGCAATAATGCCGCTTTCCATATTGTCAATACCGAAGCCTTTCAGGGATTTTGTATTGAAATGTTTCAGCAAGGATTCCTGCCCGAATTCATGTGTGAAAGCCCAGTCTTCCAGTCCAAAGGAATAGAGCTTCTCGCCGAAGGTGTCAAGAAAAAGTTTCTTGTATTTTTTTTGATAAAGTACTTCGCTGGGGCGAAAGCTTTGCAGAAGTTTATCGATGTATTCAAAGGTTCCCTGGGCTATCAGGAATTCTCCCGTGGAAACATCAAGGAAGGATACTCCGGCAGTATTTCCGGAAGGGTTTGGAAAAAGGCCGAAGGCAATACTTGCCAGAAAGTTATTGGATTTATGATCGAGTACTTTGTCATTGTACGAAACTCCGGGAGTGACTAATTCGGTAACACCTCGTTTTACAATGGTCTTGGTTAGTTTTGGGTCTTCGAGCTGATCGCAGATTGCAACACGCTGACCTGCACGTACCAGTTTTGGAAGGTATGTATCGAGCGAATGGTAGGGAAATCCGGCTAATTCGATGAAGGTGGCTGCTCCATTGGCTCTTCTGGTTAATACAATGCCCAAAATGCCGGATGCTTTTATTGCATCTGCACCAAAAGTTTCGTAAAAATCTCCTACGCGGAAAAGCAGGAGCGCATCCGGATATTTTGTTTTAATCGTATGGTATTGCTTCATCAGTGGTGTTTCTACCGGTGAAGTAGTGCTTTTTGTCATACTTTAAATGTACAAAGATTTTGAGGATATTTGCGGGATGCGTAAACTGTTGAATGAGGAGTTAGGAAGAAAGACGGTAGATGAGTTTAAACGCTCGGCCAAGACGCCATTGATTGTGGTGCTTGATAATGTACGCAGCCTGCACAATGTGGGATCAGTTTTCCGGACAGCTGACGCATTTCTGGTGGAAGCACTTTATTTATGTGGGATTACGGGGACACCTCCGAATAAGGAGATTCAGAAAACAGCTTTGGGGTCCGTGGAGAGTATTGACTGGAAGTATTTTAAAACGACAGCTGAGGCTGTGGTTTTGTTAAAGCAAAATGGTTATAAGGTTTATTCCATTGAGCAGGCTGAACACGCTATTGCTTTGAATGAATTTATGCCTGGCAAGGGTGAGAAATTAGCAGTGATATTTGGACATGAGGTGAAAGGCGTGGAGCAGGAGGTCATAAACCTGTGCGACGGGGTAATAGAAATACCTCAAGCCGGAATGAAACATTCATTGAATGTAGCGGTTAGTGCAGGGGTGGTGATTTGGGAGCTTTTTAGGAAATTTCATTTGCTCCCTGTGTGAATCATGTAAATCTATTGCCGGTGTTTGCAATATTTTTTTATGAACTCCAACCCACCTTTGTTCATGAAAAAAGTCGTATTTATCGTTTTAATCGGATGGGCAGGTTCTTCAGTGGCCCTTTCTGAAAACAGGGAGCCTGACCGGGTTATCCCTATAACTGCTCTGGAAAAAGCTAAGGTACGCAATTGGCAATGTGATTATTGCCATAAAATTAAGCGCCGAAAGTATAAACCCTGGAATTTTGTTTGCCCTGAGTCCGAGTTCCATTACTGGAGGGCTATGTAATAATGTCAAGGTTTATTGCAAAAGCTATTTCACCACAAACTTCTTCTGAACATTCATTCCATCGATACTTAAAACCTGCAGAAAATAGATCCCAGGACCAAATTCAGACACATTCTTTGAAAAGCTGTTGGTTCCTGATCTTAGCTGAATGGCTTCAGTTGAAATCATTCTTCCAAGCATGTCAAAGATGGATAGTTTGGCTGAAGCGGGTGTAGTACCGGAGATACTATAGTTGACTGTTGACGATGTGGGATTGGGATAGATGGAAAGGTCTTGTGGGGTAGATTGGATTTCGGAAACGCCTGTATAACCTGCCGATGAAACAAAAATCCACGCTGCCCCATTATTACTATTGTCACCGACTCCGCCAATAATGGCAGTATTGCCGTCGGCAGAAATTGATACAGAATAGCCTTGATTGGCATCCACAGTAGCTCCAGTACCTGCTAATTTATTTCCCTGCTGTGTCCATACTCCAGCGGTTCGGGTAAAAATCCATACCGCTCCATTATTGCTATTATCCACAAATCCGCCAACAATGGCAGTATTCCCATCAGCACAAAGTGAAACTGAAATGCCTTGCTGGGCTCCAAAAGTCCCATATATAGCTCCTGTACCCACTAATTTTTCCCCCTGCTGTGTCCAGACCCCGGTGCTTCGGAAATAAACCCATGCTGCTCCAGCTCCGTTATTATCTATAGATCCCCCAACAATTGCAGTATTCCCATCAGCAGAAATAGAAACAGAACCGCCTTGATATGCATTCCCCGCACCTCCTGTACCTACTAATTTATCCCCCTGTTGGGTCCAAACTCCGGCGCTGCGAGTGTAAATCCATACTGCTCCGGTATCCTGATTATCCGTATAACCACCTACAATGGCAGTATTCCCATCAGCAGAAATTGCAACTGACCAGCCTTGATATGCATTACCTATGGCTCCTGTACCCACTAATTTATTCCCCTGCTGTGTCCAGATTCCGGCGCTGCGGGTATAAATCCATGCTGCTCCGGCTTTGCTATTATCAACACATCCGCCAACAATGGCAGTATTGCCATCAGCGGATATTGAAACTGAATAGCCTTGATCTGAATCCCCTATAGCTCCTGTGCCCACTAATTTATTTCCTTGTTGTGTCCAGACTCCATTGCTTCGTACATAAACCCACGCTGCTCCAGCATTACTATTATCTCCATATCCTCCCACAATGGCTGTATTTCCATCAGCAGAGAGTGAAACTGATATGCCCTGCTGGGCGCCATTTGACCCATTTATAGCTCCAGTACCCACTAATTTATTTCCCTGCTGTGTCCATACTCCAGTGCTTCGGGTATAAATCCATGCTGCTCCATCACCACTGTCATCATCATATCCGCCAACAATTGCAGTATTGCCGTCAGCAGAAATAGAAACGGAAATTCCCTGGATTGCCGCTCCTTCAGCACCGGTACCCACCAATTTACTTCCTTGTTGTAAGGCTGGAAAGTGCGTTTGAGTAACTGTAAAATTTCCGCTGCTTGTTGCTGTACCATTCCCTGTTGTAACCGATATAGCTCCGGTAAAAGAACCAGGCATCACAAGTCCCACTAATGTATCTCCTTTATTGGATGCCATTACAGCTGAATCAGATACAATTATAGCATTGACACTACCTACAGTGAAACCGGTTGGACTCCCCAGATTGGTGCCTACAATTGTTATCAATGTTCCTGTTGAACCGCTATCAGGGAAGAATGCACTAATTGAAGGCGACTGTGCATTCAATGTATTCACAAAAAAGATTAAGGAAGCAACAAACGAGGTAATAAATGAATGCCGTTTAATCGTAAGCAGTTTTTCTTTTATCATATCCTACGGCTGATTTTAAGAAAAAAGATAAAATAAAGATAATCTTTAAAAGCGATGGTTATACGGAGGCAATAATTTGATCGTATGTTACGTTTGGTTGTACCCATTCACCAAAAAAAGAATCCCCATGAATATAAATTCTCAGAAAGCATTTTTCCTTGCGATCCTTATCAGCACTATTTTCAAACCTTTAATCTGTAAGGCTCAGTTGCAGGTTATTGCAAATGGAAATGTCGGTATAGGCACAACCAGTCCGGGAACAGCATTAGACGTCCAGATTGGCACAAGTCCAAGCATTCGCGCACAGGGCAGTTCTAATCCATATCTTCAGGTAGTATCAACGAATGGGGCTTTGATTACAAAATGCCAGAGTGTTGCGACTGTTGGCGGGTATGTGGGTACACAAAGTAACCATAACCTATTCCTGTGTACGGACAATGAACCAAGTATTACAATACTAGCTAATGGCGGAAATCCAGGAACTGTGGGGATTGCAAATACTGCCCCTAATACTTCCTATGCTTTGGATGTGGCTGGGGATATCAATTCTTCCACCCATCTTAGGGCGTCCGGAGTAATTCTTACCTCTGATCGGAAATTTAAAACGAATATAGTTCCTATTCCAAATGCCATGGCTATTATTAAGCAATTGAAACCCAGCTCCTATTATTGGGATTCAATAAATGCATATGGTATGCATTTTGAAAATCAAAAACAATATGGCTTAATCTCTCAGGATGTGGAGAAAGTGTTGCCTGAATTAATCTATAATTCAATCAAATTAGCTACACATGATTCTGCTGGCAATGTGTTAACACAAGCGGTATCATACAAAGGATTAAATTATAATGCTTTCATACCTATCCTCATTAAAGGACTTCAGGAGCAACAAGTAATTATTGAGAGATTGGATTCCATCAACAAGGCATTGCAGTCTCAAGTAACTACCTGCTGCAACAGCCAACAAGGACAGGGAACAACTAGTGTCACAGGTGATAATTTAAACAACACAAATGCAACAGCTGGAAATTCTTCTGCTATTCTTTATCAAAACATCCCAAATCCTTTTAGTCAACAAACAAGCATAGGATATTCAATTCCAACATCGGCTCAAAGTGCCAGCATTATAATATTTGACCTGCAGGGTAAGTTAATAAAAACAGTATCTGTCTTTAATTTTGGCACTGGCTCAATACGAATTAACGGTAGTGAGTTAGCTCCTGGTATGTATGTCTATTCTTTATTGGTTGATGGAAAAATAATTGACAGCAAAAGAATGATTTTAACTCAATAGTTGCAATTGCAAATGAAACAGAAGTATAATTTCTGCAATTTGAGACGTACAGTGATTTTTTATTTATTGATTAATGCCAGCTCATTCGGGCAAACGATCTGCTATCCTCCAAATGATCCGAATTGGCAGCTCAATTCTGCTTTAAGTGATGAATTTAATTCTACGTTGGACGCAACCAACGGAGGCGTATTCTATTCGACAAATTCCGGATCAAGTTGGACTGCTGCCGCCGGGTTAAGTTACCAAACACCCGGTTTTACTTTACCAAGTACAAATACAAGTGTCAATTGCCTTGCAGTTAATGGTGCCGGTGGGTTATTTGCAGGAGTGCAGAGTTTCGGATATGCGAATGCTGAAATGGGAGGAGTATTTTACTCGACAAACTCAGGAACAGCCTGGAACTTTACAGGTACCAACATGACAGATTTAGCCGGATTGGCCATGACTTCTTATACAGTTGCCACAAACCCTCCCGCTACTTATATTTTTTCAGGATATAATACCGGGGTATATGTTTCGACTAATGCAGGATCGAGTTGGTCATCTGGTTTATTACCCAGAGTAGCCGGAAATGCTTTGACCAGTTATTATATGAGTCCTTACAATTACCTTTTTGCAGGAAATAAATATGGTGTGTATTTATCTACCGATAATGGGGTTAGTTTCTCATCCCCCCGGGATACCTTAACACTATTTTATAATCATAATGTCACTTGTTTAGCAAATACAGCTCAACGCGGGGTAAACTATCTTTTTGCCGGCTTAAATTATAATGCTTATGCCGGGGGAAATAATGGAGTAGCTTTTACCTCTGATAATGGCACGACCTGGGCAACCATTAATAGGGATACTTCCGGGCACCCTCCTCTCACTTCTAATGTATATTGTCTGGCTGCCAATGGATCTAAGGTTTTTGCAGGCTGTGAAAGCGGAGTGTATATTGCAACTTTAAGTGGTTCAACCCCTTATTGGAATTCTGCCGGATTAGCTAATTCCATTGTTTATTCCCTTTATTATGACGGAACGAACCTATTTGCAGGAACTACCAAAGGCTTTTTTTGGTCAACCAATAACGGTTCAAGCTGGAAGGAAATGGATGCTGGCTTAAATAATGCTGTTGTTCAATCGATCACAGTCAGTGGCAATAATTTATTTATAGGTACTGCTGACAATGGTGTTTTTTTATCAACCAATTCTGGTGGAAGCTGGACAGCATTAAACAGTAATTTACCAACCAATACTATTTATTCTATCTATTATTGCTCAATTAACGCTATTCCTTACTTATTTGCCAGTACCGGTGGCGGGGGAGCCGGAGTCTATTATTGTACCTATAGTGGCAGTACCTGGAGTCCCTGGTCAAGCACCGGGGCCATAGGTACACCGGCATATGCAGACATGAGCCCAAAAAGAAATATTAGTTGCCTTGCTACTAATGGGAGTACTGTATTTGCAGGGACAAGAGGAGGATTATTTCTGTCCTCCGATCTCGGATTAACATGGGTGCCAATCAATGATGGATTGACAAATAGTTTTATTACATCCTTAGCGATAGGAAGTGGCAGTAATTTGTATGCAGGAACATATGGAGGAGTATTTTATTCGAATAATAACGGATCCAGTTGGTCCGCTGCAAATTCAGGATTGACAAATACAAGTGTTAATTGTCTGGCAATAAATGGAAGTAATTTGTTCGCAGGAACGAATGAAGGGGTATTTTATTCAACCAATAATGGAACCAATTGGACAGCGGTAAATTCAGGTCTGATAAGCATAAATAATGGAAACAGAGTCCGGTCGATTGTGATTGATAGCGGTAATGTATTTGCCGGTACTGACGCAGGAGTCTTTTTCTCCAGCAATAATGGGGCTAGCTGGGCTGCACTAAATACAGGATTAATCTATTTAAGTCCAAGTGACGGACACACGTATAGTTCAAGTGTAAATTGTCTTGTCGCTAATGGTACAGATTTATATGCAGGGACTAATGGTGGTGGCATATTCCATTCAACAAATAGCGGGGGAGCCTGGAGTAGCTGGACACAAGTGAATGGATCAGGAAGTCTGACCTCTTTGAATGTTTTTGCATTAGCCTTGTATGGCAATACTTTGTATGCAGGAACTTCACCAAAATGGCATGCCTACGATTTTTGTTCAGGCAGCTTTTATGAAGAAAAAACCAATCTGTTTGCAAGTGATAATGCCTCTGCATCCTCAGGTAATTTACAATTGCAGGTTCCGGACAGCAACACGCATTTCTGTTCAAATTCATATCCCTATGACAGGGGGGGTATATATACAGGGGGAATACAATCTCATGGAAATAATTTTACCTACGGCTATTATGAGATACGTGCTACTTTACCAGGAACTGTTATTGGATCCAATGGTTATAGTTATAATTTTTGGCCCGCATTTTGGTTTTATTACGATAATGGGGAGACCCTCTGGAGCAATGTTCATCATGAGTGCGACCCTATTGATGCAGCAATCTACGGAAATTCTGCAGGTGGTTCTCCTGCCAATGCGACTCAAATTGCAGGAGAGTTTAATTCAACTGTTGCATCAGCATCGCACGTTTGGACATACACCAACTCCTCCGGTTTTTTGTGCAGTGGTCCTCACAATTATGGCATTGAGTATAACCCCAATTATATCATTTTTTATTTTGATGGTATTCCAATTTATCAGCAATTTGGAAATAGTCCCACACCCATTCCACAGGAAAGCAACATGATGACTTTACTAATTAACTTATCCGTAGAAGGTGAATCGTTTTATTCAGGACAATCCTTTTCACCGGCTCCAGCCATGCTGGTAGATTATTTCCATTACTATACATTATCTGAAAATTGTTCATCATCCGAAACAGTTTCGAATCAATCTCAATATTCCAGTTATGTTCCTGCAGTTTATTCTGAAATAACTTTTTCACCAACTGTTTCAAATCCGATTGCTATAAGCAATTCAGGCAATACACTATTCAGAGCTGTAGGTTCAGGCAATACGGGTATAGGTATTACTGTCCCTGGTGCCGGAAATTCAGCAGTTTTTACAGTTCCCTTAGGAACAACCTTGAGTTTGATACCAACCGGGTGCAATTAAAACTAAAAAAAGAAAGACTCCCTTTTCGGGGAGCCTTTCTCAAAAAACCTCAATAAGTTAGCTAGTTAACCAATCCTTTAAAATCCGCGTTATCCTTTAGTTTCAGGAATTCTGCGTCTGTTTTGGCTTTGTCTTTGTAGGTGGCGTCTTTGCCGATTGCTGTTTTCAGGTTATTGATGGCCATGTCAGTTTTTCCTGTGCGGGCTCCGATAATGGCTTTGAGGTAGTAACCGATTGCTGAGTCTTTGTCGTCTGATCCATCAATTACTGCTGCTGCTGCATCGGGGCTTCCGTTGAGAACTTTGGCCAGAGCCATGTTGAATGTTCCGAAACTTCCGAAATTGGATACGGAGCTGGCGTAGTTCCCATTCATGATGTCTACTATGCCCATGTTATAGTTAACTTCAGCTCCTGCACCTGCTGCGGCTTTGTAAAGTTCCATTGCTTTTTTGCGGTCACCTTTCCAGCGTGCTATGATGCCCTGATTGTTTTTTACAATGGGGCTTTTCCCATCTGCCGCCGCTGCTTTGTTGAACTGAGATTCGGCGTCTGCCATTTTATTTTGCATGAGGAAAATGCAGCCGGCGTTATTTATTGCTCTGAAGTCGGTCGGATAAAGGCGTTCCCCTGCTTTGTAAATGGCAAGGCGTGCGCTCATGTCTTTTGTCAGGTTGGCTCCTGCGTAAAGTAATTCTTCTACTGAAAGACTGTCTGGCATTGTGGTGGTTAATTTCAAAATTTCGTCATCGCTTCTGCTTTTCATATCTCCCGTTAAGGTGATCATGGACCTTCTCAGTTTTGGTAGAATGTCTTCTACCTCCTGAAATGATTTGGAAACGTTACGGATTTCTTTTTCGCGTTGATCAAGGTCCGAATACATGGTTAACACACGGAGGATCAGGTCTTTATCCTTAATACTGGATGCTTCCATCATTGATTTAAAACCATCCCAGTCTTCTCCTTTTCCTACTTTGGTATAGAATTCTTCTTTTTCGCCTGCTTCAAATTTGCATTTCTTTTCTTTGAATAAGCCCATCAATGCTTTGGAAGCGGTGTTTGCCCGGTCGTTCGCCAGATTTGTATTCTTGGCCAATTCTCCGTCTGGTGAAGCATAAGCGCTGATGCTTGCATTCTTCAGGTCGTATCCTTTTGCAACGGCCTTCTCTACAAATTCCTTGAATGGTTTCATGTCTTTACTGTCCATTTCTCCAGGACGTACTACATCAGAACTAATGGTATAATAAATGACAGAATTGGCTGATATTGGAACTGTCTTGACAAAGGCATCTTTGCCCATGATGGATTTCTCATCGCTTTTCACAAGGTAGGGCGTAACGATTGTTCCGTCTGCAATTTTTACTGCCGGAAAATCTTTTGTCTTTTTCTTAACGGCTCCGCTTATTTTCAACTCAACTGTTGCGCTTTCCATTCCTTTTACAAATGCTGTACGATCCGAATAGGAGAAACTTCCTCCAGCTTCCTGTGCTACTTTGGTTCCTGTGCCTTCTGCTTTCTCACCAATAACTGTAACTGACTTCAGGGCTTTTTCACCTCCTGCATACTTAATAGTTGGGGTAATGGTGACGGTTGCTTTCTTGTCAAAATATTTTGCGGGATACTTGCCGGCTATTGTAACAGCTACCGTATCTCCATTCATTTCTATAGGATTCGGGGTAACGGTATAAGTAACAGTTTTGGCATTTTTTACCATTTTGCCTAATCCATCACAGGCTGTAAACCCAATGGCTGCAAAAGCTGCAAGTCCCAGAATTTGTAAATTCTTATTTTTCATCAGAAAGTAATTTTATTGTTTGGTTTTGGTTTGTCCTTTGGACGGTGCAAAAGTAGCATTTTTTTTAAATTAGCTAATAATTGTGGCTGCTAATTGATCCCTGCAGTTTTTGGCCAGTTGTTCAATGTTTTTGCCAATAACGGGGTGAATGTGTTCCGGAGCCAGTTCCAACATTGGCTTTAGGGCAAAATTTCGTTCATGCAGACGGGGGTGGGGTATCGTCAACAGGTCAATTGCAAGGCTAATATTATCATAAAAAAGAATGTCAATATCAATCAGGCGGGGAGCAAATTGTTCATCCTCGAGGCGTTTACGTCCCATCAGGCGTTCAATGGATTGCAATTCATGCATAAGCAATTCGGGCTCAAGCAAGGTGTCAATTAACACTGCCTGATTAAAAAAGGATTGCTGATTGGGGTTGCCCCAAGGGGCTGTATCATAAACAGAAGATTGTTTAACAACCTTTCCGGCATAATTTTCAATATGAATTAAAGCGTCTATCAGATTCTGGCGACGATTATCAATGTTTGATCCAATTAGTAAATATGCCTTTTTCATAGGGCGTTAAATAACAAAAAAAAGTCTTTAAGGGCAAACTTTTTTATGAGTAGTTTTACCCAATATTAAAAACAATTACCCATGAAACAATTTTTTAAATACGTTTTGGCAACCATGACGGGTTTGCTTTTTGCCTTCATTCTGTCGGTGATCCTTCTCATTGTAATTTGCATGGGTATAGTTGGGGCTTCCTCCAAAGAAAAAACCTTTAAGGTAAAGGCTAATTCTTTGCTTCACCTGAAATTTACTTCTCCAATACCTGAGCGTACTCCAACTAATCCGTTTAAGGATTTTAATTTTTCTTCTTTTTCCGGCAATAAGGAGGTTGGATTAAATGATATTCTGGAAAATATAAAGAAAGCAGAAACGGATGCAGACATTAAAGGTATTTATATGGACATGAGCAGTGTTCCGGCAGGTGTTGCAACCATAGAGGAAATCAGGAATGCCCTGATTGCATTTAAGAGTTCAGGGAAATTTATCCTTTCTTATAGTGAGGGGTATACGCAGGGGGCTTATTATTTATCAAGTGTGGCCGACAAAATCTATCTGAACCCTCAGGGCAATATGGATTGGAAGGGATTAAGCGCTCAGATTATGTTCTTTAAAGGGGCTTTAGAGAAGCTGGAAATTACTGCTCAGATTTTCCGTCACGGGAAATTTAAAAGTGCTATTGAGCCTTTTGATCTGGATAAGATGAGTAAGGCAAACCGCCTGCAAACAATGAGTTATGTGGGGGCTATCTGGAATCATATTTTAGAGGGCATTTCCAAATCAAGGGGTATAACAGTGGAGGAATTGAACAGGATGGCTGATGAATTGGCTCTGAGAACTCCGGAAGATGCGGTGCAATTTAAACTTGTGGATGGACTGAAATACAAAGATGAAATCATTGCTGAACTGAAGAGTAAGCTCGGTTTGGCTGAAAAGGATAAACTTAATACAGTGGAGATGGATGAATACGTGCGTACTCCGAACAAAGAAAAGAAGAAGGGCAAAGATAAAATCGCCATCATTTATGCGGTGGGAACAATTCAAGGCGGAGAAGGAGATGAGGAGACCATTGGTTCTGAACGTATTTCCAAAGCGTTAAGGGAGGCTCGTCTGGACAGCACAGTTAAAGCAATTGTATTCAGAGTGAATTCTCCCGGGGGCAGTGCCCTTGCATCTGATGTGATCTGGCGTGAAGCCATGCTGGCTGAGAAGGTGAAACCTTTCATTGTTTCTATGGGTGATGTTGCTGCCTCCGGAGGGTATTATATTTCCTGTGCGGCAGATGTTATCGTGGCGCAGCCCAATACGATTACAGGATCCATTGGTGTGTTCGGGTTACTGCCTAATGCCCAGAAATTTTTTAACAATAAACTGGGAATTACAATTGATACTGCCAATACAAATAAGCATTCCGATATGGGAAATATATTCCGCCCTGTAAGTCCGGTGGAGGGCAAATTTGTTCAGCAAAGTGTCGAACATATTTATGATATTTTTATCGGTAAGGTTGCGGATGGCCGTAAAAAGTCAAAGGCAGACATCGACAGTATTGGCCAGGGGAGAGTATGGAGCGGGGTAGATGCTAAAAAGATTGGCCTGGTGGATGAACTGGGTGGAATAAAAGAAGCTGTAAAAATTGCTGCTGCCAGGGCTAAACTGGATAAATATAAAATTGTTGAACTGCCTAAGCAAAAGGATTTTCTGGAATCTTTGATGAAAGAGATATCTGAGGATGCTGAAACCAAGGTGTTGAAAAGGGAATTAGGAATCAACTTTGAATACTATAAGCATTTCAAAGAGATGACAAGCATGGAGGGGGTTCAGGCGAGGATGGGGTATGATGTGGTCCTTTATTGAGCATGAAAATTGGGCTGTTTTTTGGTTCGTTTAACCCTGTGCATATAGGCCATATGGCGATTGCCAATTACCTGGTTGAATTTACTGATTTAAAGCAAGTTTGGTTTGTGGTGTCTCCGCATAATCCTTTGAAGGAAAAAAAATCCCTGCTTGCTGATTATCACCGCCTGCGATTGGTGCAAGAAGCGATTGGAGATGACGGGCGATTTAAGGCCAGTGATATAGAGTTTAATATGCCGCAACCTTCTTATACAATCAATACGCTGACTTATCTAAAGGAAAAATACCCGGGCAAAGAGTTTGGGCTGATTATTGGCTCCGATAATCTTTTGACTTTTCACAAGTGGAAGAATCACGAGGAGATTCTAAAACAGGTGGACTTGTATGTTTATCCCCGGATAATTGCTGCTGAGGGTGGCAATAAGGAACAGGATCGAGGCGGCACTCTAAAATCCGGCGGGAATGAAGCCGGGAAATCTGAAGTTCCAAAGAAACTTATTCCTGCAATTCTGCCGGGGACCGCAAAGATTAATTTTGCAGATGCTCCTGTCATGGAGATATCCTCCACGTTTATCCGTGATGCTATTTTTGCCAAAAAGGATGTGAGGCATTTTCTGCCAGAAGCGGTGTTCTGTTATATTAAGGAGATGCATTTTTATGAAAAGCCAGTGAAAAGGGGCTAACCCATCATTTGTATTAAAAAAACAGCAAATTCACCCAACCTTACTGTTTCCAGTTTCGTGTATATTTAGTGTAGGAAGGATTCAGTTTACCTTGCTCTTAGATGATTATAGAGTCGGATCTCATAACAGCCTGCATTAAGCGTGAGCGCAAGGCAGAATTTGAAATGTATCGTTTGACATATGGGTACCTTATGGGAATTTGTTACCGATATGTCAACTCCCGTGAGGAAGCACAGGAACTGCTTAATATTGGATTTTTGAAAATCCTTGGTAATCTTGAAAAATACCGTCTTGAAGTTCCATTCAAATCCTGGATCAGGAAGGTAATGATTAATTGCATTATTGATGAATACCGAAAGGAAAAGAGAAACAGTGAGCATATTGAGTATGTGGAAGAGTATTATGAGTCGGGAAGTTTTTCGGACGTAAATAATGCTTTGCAAAAAATGAATGTGGAGCAAATTCATGCGCTTATAGTTAAACTTCCACCAGTAAGTCAAAAGGTTTTTAATCTTTTTGCCATTGACGGGTATTCTCATAAAGAAATTGCAGGTATGCTGAATATTGCTGAAGGGACTTCTAAGTGGCATTTGAATTTTGCCAGAAATAAACTGAAAGAAATGATCAGTCATATCGTTTCTCCAATACGTGTTGTGGCATGAGTGAGGAAGAAAGGTTTGATGAAATAATCCGCTCCCGGTTTTCCGGGGAAGAGTTTTCGTTTAGTGAAGAGAACTGGGAGAAAGCAGAACGGAATCTGGATTCAGTAAGAAGGCGAAAAAAAATCGCCTCATTTAGTCTTGTATTCATAGGTGGACTTATTGTGGGGATTATACTGATGATACCCTTTATAAAACCTGTAAAACCAATTGATGGTGGAAGTATTACTCAGATTACCGGGTCTGGTAAAGAAGTTGTTCCTGTTCCGAATAATGAATCTGTCGCCTCGGTTGAGAATGATGAAACGAAGGTTGTAGATCCTGCTTCTGTCAGAAATAGGGAGGATGTGGGTGTGTCTGCAGGTATTCGAAATGACAGTAAGCAGGAAGATAAGCAGGAAAAACTGACACAAAAGGAGCATGCTTCTGTTTCAAACCAATTGAAAAAAGGCACAACTCCAGCTTTAACTTTGGTCAAGGGAAAAGACGAAAAGAACGGCTTATCTGATTCCTCTGAATTAAGCCATCACGACCCCTCTGTTTTAATTTCAATGGATCTTAGAGAGAAAATTTCAAATGAAATTGTGAATGAAACTGTGAATGAAACTGCCAATGAAACTGTGAATGAAACTGCCAATGAAACTGTTAAAGAAAGGAAAATAATCAATCTTCAACGCACCATAGATTCCTTGTCTGAATTAATTGCTTCCCGGAATGCTTTAGACAGTCTCAGATCCAGGAAGGATTCTTCAGAATCCAAATTGTCTGTCAGCGCTGCAGTTTCCAAAAACCCTGCAGGTGTTTCGGCTAAAGATACTTTATCTGCTTCCAAATCAGTGTTAAGGGCCAATCATTTGTTCCTTGAGGCTGGGACTTTCTATAATTCCGGGTGGCATTATGGAGCTATACGTGAAGCTCAGGGCTTTAATCCTGTTATTGGTATAGGTTTAACACATTTGTTCGATCAAAAGTGGTCCCTTTCTGCAAGTGTGCATTACAAGAGCATTGGGTATTTGACGGTTAGTTCGAAAACCTATTTCTCTTCAACCCCTGATTTTGGGTCGGATATCGTGGAGTTGATTATTGATACTAAAATACTACACTATGCAGTTGTTCCGGTTTTTGTAAACTATCATTTTAATGCTGATAACTGGATTGGGATTGGTGGGTCTTTATCCTACCTTCTAACCGCTACTGGCGAGATTTCCACTAACACAAGTGTTGATTTCAAAAATCCGGTTCAAACTGAGAAAACTGCAATTGGCTATACTCAGGGATTTAATCTCTGGGATGCCTCCCTTGCTATTTCATACAAAAGGAGGATTGTTAAAAGATTACTCATTTCTGCTGAGGCGCATTATGGTTTAATGGATATCAAGGACAATGTTTTCTTTTCGCAACAGAACTTTGAAAGAAGTTCCGGAATCGAATTGTTGATTTCGTATGATTTATTTAAACCCTGATGCTGATGATTTATTTAAACCCTGATTTCGTTGAAATAGTTTTATACCTATGAAAATTATCCGGATAATTATTCTTTTTGTGACTGGAGGTATGGTAGTTGTTTCCTGTAAAAGACAATCCCCTCCATCTCCTGCTCCGTTTGTTCCTGAATTTACATTCAGCGGAGTCGTTAATGGAAGTCAGTCGAATCTGCAGGCCGGTGTTAATAATTATTATATGTTCACAAACTGTTCTTTAAATCCAAACGGAGTATATGCTTTTCAGGGAGAGTTCAGGGATAAGACCTGTTCAGCCGGCAATTGCCCGAATACTTTAAAAATTACGATTCAGGATTATCGTGCATATTCTCCTCTTCCCACGACAACTGACAGTTCGCTTGTTACAGGTTATTATTCTATTGCTACTGTCAGCGGGGCGTCTTCCAGATATACTGTTCAGTTTTTTGACAGTTTATACAATGGGACTGCACAGTCTTATCTTTGGAATTTCGGTGATGGTTCTTCCTCTTCTCTTGACAGACCAACACATTTATATGCTCATCCTGGTATCTATAGTGTGAGTCTTTTTGTTCAATCAACCGGTTCCGGATCTTCTTCACTTTCCAATTATACTGCAATTGGGCAATCAGGTAATCCTATTCTGGTTGCATTTGGAGGAACTGCCTCCGGAAATGTTGTGAATTTTGCGAGCAGTGTTGGGGGAGGAGTTCCGCCCTATACCTATAACTGGAATTTTGGAGATGGTGCTTCTGCAATTACTACCGGAGGTACATCTATCCATACCTATTCCGGACCGGGAGTTTACCCTGGACAACTTTCTATTACGGACGCCAGCAATACCAAAGTGGTGAGTTATGCCAATATTGCAACTAACCCTGCATCGGGTTGTTACCTGAATTTTTATCCCAAAGTCACAACGCCGGTACCTAACAGTTCTAATCTTGCCAATGTCACGCTGGAATGGTGCGATGGAAGTGGTGTCTGGTGGACATCAACAAATAACAACCAACCAGTTACAAGTATGTTCCAGGTGCTTTCTGTTGATAATTATCAGAATAATGTCAGTGGGCAGCCTACAAAAAAACTTCATGCAAGGATATCCTGTACACTGTATAATGGAACTAACAGTATACTTTTATCCGGTGATGCCGTTTTTTCTGTAGCCCATTTATAAATTTATCTTCCGAACCCAACCTTTACCTGTTTTCCTTCGTGTTTACTATCAGATGGGTTTCATTTACGGACCTGGCTAAAAGTAATGGTAAAACGTCTACCTGATTTGAAAGTAAGAAAGTTCAGGGCCAGCTGGCAGGACTCCCTTCCGGCAATTATTGCCTTTTTATTAATTGCTGCCCTTGGCCTGCTTTCTGCGCTGAAAGGTTTTTCCCAACAAACTACTTTCCAAAAAATCATTGGAACCTATGCCTACGATGCACATAAGGTAGTAAAGGGTAACGGGTATGTTTTCGGGGGCATATCCAGTAAACTTTGGCCACCTAATCAGAGGAACAGCTATGTGGTGAGAACAGATGTGAACTGCGATACATTATGGACCTCCTGCTGGGGTGGAACTATTGGCAGTTGTGATCAGCAGTATATAAATGATTTGTCCCCCCTTAGTGATGGAGGAGTGCTTGCAAACGGTGGGAAGGGTGTGTGTGGGGATACAACAAAAGGAGGTACAATTGCCCGGCTTGATGCAAACGGAAATGTGAAATGGGCCAAATCCTTTTCGCGGAATTGTGATCCATATCCCTGTTTACAAAGCTCGGATGGGAATTTTATTTCAGGAGGGTATATATCAGCTGCAGGGACAGGTTTTAATGGCCCCAAAGATGCCTACATGTCAAAAATTGATTCAGCAACCGGAGATACAATATGGTCCAGATCATACGGGGGAGCAGGTAATACGAATTGGTTTTACCATATTCTTCAAACTTCCGATGGAGGATACCTGGCTGCCGGAGAAACGAACAGTTTTGGACAGGGAGGATTGGATATCTACCTGGTTAAAACAGATGCCAACGGAAATCTAATGTGGTCAAAGACCTATGGAACTGCTGCCTTCAGCGAATCAGCTTTTGGACATTGCCTTCAGGCAACTTCTGATGGAGGATATATTCTGGCTGGGTCATCCGGCGCGACACAGGGAATATTTCTAATGAAAGTGGATGCAGGCGGAAACATGAGTTGGGCAAAATATTATGACGGGTCGTATGCACATGCGGTAAGACAAACGCCTGATGGAGGTTATATATTGACTGGTGAAGGGAAAGGGTACGCGGTTCTTATAAAAACAGATGGAAGCGGAAACGTGCACTGGAGTAAATCTTATGGTGCCGGACAAGAGCAGGGGCTCATTCTGGAACTGGCAAGTGATGGGGGATATATTGCCGGTGGTACAACTAAAAGCTGGGGTCAGGGGTTATACATCGTAAAAACCGATTCTGTTGGTCATTCCGGTTGCAATGAAACAAGCCCTGTAATTACCAGTAGTGTTGCTCCTTTTATTGCGGCTACTGCTGCAACACAGGTAACAAAGGGGCCTAATACTGTCAGCTATCCTTTTCTCTTTGGAAGAGGAGCTACTATAACTAATTTATGTTCGACGGTTGGAGTGCCAGAATTTCCGGCTAACACAAATGCGGGACCAGTTATTGTTTATCCAAATCCAGGTGCGGGTATGTTTAACCTTAAGGGGGGGCTGAGTTTTCAGTATACTGTTTACACTATTTTAGGCGAACTGGTCTGGTCTTCGAAAGTAGCTACTGATCTTTACCAATTGGATTTAAGAGGGTATGCAAATGGGATTTATTTGCTTCGCGGAACGGATGGGCATAACGTGGTGGAACAGAAATTAATAATTGAGAAATAGTATTTTTTACTTTTTTTTGGCACTCTGAAGATGACACTATGAAAAAAGGGTACTTCGAATTGAATAAGCTCCAGAAGTGTTGGAAAAATGCTCTTTTTCTGTTGTGTTTTGTAACTTATTTTAATTTATGTTTTTCACAATGCATTACGGAAGTCTGGGGTGGAGCAAGGCATTGCATTGCACTTAGATCAGATAGTACTGTCTGGACCTGGGGGGCCCCGGGAGCACTCGGTGATGGAACAAATCTTGAAAGGGATGTTCCGGTTGAAGTACATGGACCAAACAATATTGGATTCCTTGACTCAGTGATTCATGTGATGAGTGGGGAATTATTCTGCTTTGCACTTAAAGCGAATGGCACTGTCTGGTCCTGGGGAGCAAATATAGCTTCCGGGTTTACCGGCACCTTGGGTGATGGAACCACAGTTAGTTCAAGAAACAATGCTGTTCGTGTAGCAGGACTGGATTCTGTCATTGCATTGGGCGGGAGAGGTTATCATAGTCTTGCAATCAGGGGGGATAGCAGTGTATGGGGCTGGGGTTCAAATCTTGGCGGGGCCTTTCCGCCCGGTGGTGGTCAGCTGGGCATGGATACTTCCGTCAGCCATGGAAGTAATGTAGCCATTAAAATCAAAGGTTTGGGCGCTGCGAGACAGGTTACCGGAGGAGGCTTCTTCAGTCTGGTACTGTTGTCGAATCATACTATTATGGCCTTCGGGAATAATTATTTTGGTGAATTGGGTGTTGGTGATACTGCCAGCAGACATTCACCTTCCCTTGTTGCAGGTCTGACAAATGTAGCGATGGTATCGGGCGGCTGGCAGCATTCTGTTGCATTGAAATCAGACGGTACCGTTTGGACATGGGGTAAAAATCTGGAGGGACAATTGGGAACAGGAGATACGATTAACAGAAATACGCCTACGCAGGTAGCCGGATTGAATGGCATTATTTCTGTTTCCGGAGGTGACTATAGTACTTTGGCCCTTAAGTCTGATGGAACGGTATGGGCATGGGGAGGCAATGAACGTGGAGAATGCGGAGACGGAACCAAAATTACCCGGAAAAGACCTGTTCGGGTAGCAGCGTTAACTAATATCATTTATATTGCGGCGAGGGATTATCACAATGTCGCCATTAAGTCAGATGGCACTTTATGGTCCTGGGGATGGGATTTGAACGGACAGTGTGGTAATGGCAGTACCAAGGATACGGTTTGGACACCCATGCAGATTTCTGGTCTGGGATGTATGACAACAGGGCTGGCTACTCCAAGGTCGTCACTGGATATTGTAGTTTATCCGAATCCTTCACCGGCTGTCATTACAATTGAAAATCTGAAGCAGGGTACAGTCCTAATTTCAAATCTTCAGGGGCAACAACTGAAAGTTCCGGTAGTTGGTAGTGCTAAAAATAGTTTTGATTTTTCCGGTTTTCCGGGCGGAATATATTTTATAAAAATGAAAACAGAGAATGAGCTGGTCACAAAAAAAGTAATCATTCAAAAATAGTTTTGAATGAAACCATTATGCACTATACTTCCAGGCCGATAAAAGCATAAACTATAGAAATATGAAAACGAAAATTATTTTCCTTTCAACTTTTATTTCCATTACAGTAATTTCTTTTACATCTTTCATTTCTTTCACCTCATTTAACGCATTTGACCTGCACAGGAAATTGTCGGTTCATGCCGAGGGTGGTCAGGCAGCTTCCACAGGCAGCCCGGGAGAATTGGGAACCTGCTCCCGCAGTGGCTGCCATGGCGCGGGTAACGGAGGCTTAGCTGATAATGGAGGTCCTGGTTCATTAAGTATTACTTCTT
Organism: Bacteroidota bacterium; assembly: GCA_013286805.1. Lineage (GTDB taxonomy): Bacteria > Bacteroidota > Bacteroidia > JABDFU01 > JABDFU01 > JABDFU01. The sequence goes on from JABDEY010000002.1 coordinate 21,957, forward strand.
CTCCGGTAATGACTGGAGGAAACCAATACGTTGCAGGGCAAACCTACACGATGACCGTAACCATGAGTGAAGGCGTTAAACCCCGTTTTGGTTTTGCCTGCGAAATACTGGATAACACTGGTAGTACAAACACAAAGGTCAATAACACTGCCGGTAAAATCACCATCCTTGACCCAGTTAATACAAGAATATGGCAGTCTTTCGGAACTGGCCGTCTTGCGGTTACCCAGGATACTATGGGTGGCTTTGCAAGAGGAACAGCTTCATTTATATTCGGATGGACGGCGCCGACAGTTGCGTCTCCTTCTTATGGAACAGTTAATCTTTATTTATGTGGCAATGCAGCCAATGGTAATTTACTTGCTGATGCGCCTGATAATATTTATACGCTGACTAAACAGTTAACTCCTGATGTAACGGGTGTTCCTGCGCAAGCTCCGGGAATTTCTGATTTGTACGCTTATCCGAACCCGTGTAAAGGGATATTCACACTTGGTTGGATTGGAGGAAATAATGGCGTACAAAATAAAAATTGCGCATTGGAAATTTACAATGTAAATGGAATGATTGTTTATTCGGTTGTGACTGGCAATAGAATGGCTCCGGTTGAAGTCGACCTAAGCAACCAACCTAAGGGCATGTATTTTCTTCGCGGAAATGACGGTTCACATAAATGGGAACAGAAATTAATCATTCAAAAATGAGCAGCAGGAATCGGGAAATTTAATTATACTTGTATGGACTCTTAACCCAGTTTAATCTTATTCAACCAATTCAACACTTATTTAAGCAGTTCAAAGTGTATTTAACCTAATCATAAATTTTAACGTGACTCGCTGATGATGAAAATTACGAAACCAACTAAGTCCGGGATTAAGCAGGTGATATTTGCGATTCTATTTGTTGTCCTGACGATTACTTCAAATGTTTTGATGGCACAGACTCCAGGCATTACTTCCTTTAGTCCTGCAGTGGGATCTCCAGGCACATTGGTTACTATAACCGGTACAAATCTGGGCAGCCTGACTGCTTTTACCATTGGAGGAGCGACTGCGGTGCTGGTATCCAATACAGGAACGCAATTGGTGGGTCTGGTTATGCCGGGGGCTATTACAGGAAAAATTTCTCTTACAACTGCAGGAGGCACAGGGGTAAGTACTGGCAATTTTACATTACAGGCAACGCCTTTTCCAGGCAGGCAACAGGGAAGTAAGTTGTTTGGGACAGGGGGGGCAGGTTCTGCTAATCAGGGTCATTCGGTTTCTGTTTCAGCGGATGGGAATACGGCTATAGTGGGAGGCGTAAATGATAATGGTGGTGCCGGAGCAATATGGGTATATACCCGTTCTGCCGGAGTATGGAATCAGCAGGGAAGTAAACTAACAGGTACTGGTGCCGTTGGTTTAGCAAATCAAGGCTGTTCTGTTTCTATTTCAGCCGATGGGAATACGATGATCGCCGGAGGAAACCATGATAATTCAGATGCAGGTGCAGCCTGGGTTTACACCCGGTCAGGTGGTGTATGGACCCAACAAGGGAATAAATTGGTTGGAACTGGTGCAGTTAATGGACCAGGTGGAGCATATCAAGGCACATCTGTTTCCGTTTCAGCGGATGGAAATACTGCCATAGTAGGTGGATTTAACGATAACAATGGTGCAGGAGCTGCCTGGGTTTACACACGATCAGGCGGTGTATGGACACAAGCTGGAAATAAACTGACAGGTACGGGGGCTTCAGGTACAGCTAGTCAAGGCTACTCCGTTTCTATTTCAGCCGATGGAAAAACTGTTATCATTGGAGGCACGTATGATAATTCAGATGTAGGCGCAGTCTGGGTTTTTATCCAGTCCGGGGGAGGATGGACGCAACAAGGGAATAAGCTGGTAGGTTTAGGAGCAATAGGCACATCTGAACAAGGCAGCTCAATATGCTTATCAGCTGATGGGAATACAGCCATCGTTGGAGGCTATAATGATAATGGTGGTGCCGGAGCAATATGGGTTTATACCCGGTCTGCAGGAGTCTGGACACAACAGGGAAGTAAATTGGTGGGATCCGGGGCAATAAATGGATCAAATGGGGCATTTCAAGGTGGTTCGGTTTCCGTTTCAGCTGATGGAAATACGGCAATTGCCGGGGGGAATTTTGATAATAAGGGTAGTGGAGCCGTCTGGGTATATATCCGGTCAGGCGGAGTCTGGACTCAGGAGGAAAGTAACCTTAATGGAACCGGGGCAGTAGGTTCGGCCTATCAGGGTAGTTCTGTTTGTATTTCCTCCGATGGGACTACTGCTATAGAAGGCGGGTATTTTGATAATTCAGATGCAGGTGCAGCCTGGATATTTATCCCCTGTTTAAGCTACCCTACTGTTACTGCCAAGGCATCTTCAACTACTGTTTGCTTTGGAGCAACGGTTGTACTTACGGGAGGAGGAACCAGTACCTATTCCTGGACCGGTGGGGTAACTGATGCTGTGGGATTTAAGGATACATTGACAGCCACCTATACTGTCACAGGAACGGACGGGGCTGGCTGTAAAGGCACTTCTTCGGTTACGGTTGCGGTCAATCCAAATCCGGTTGCTATCACTATCTGTTCTGTAACTGTTGATTCCCTTTCTAAAAATAATATTATTCTTTGGAGTAAGCCTGTCTCTTCTTCCATCAGGAGTTTTCTTATTTACAGAGATACTGCAAACAATGCCTATGGGCTGATTGGGGAAGTGAAATATGATTCGCTCAGTCTGTTTGCTGATACGGTACGTACTCTTTATGCTGCTAATGGAGATCCAAATAATTCATCCTGGAGGTATAAAATTGCTGTAAAGGATACTTGTGGTGCAATCAGCGCTTTGAGTCCTTATCATCAGACGTTATTTAATCAGAATAACAACGGAAATTTCAGCTGGAATAATTATGTGATTGAAGGCCAGGTCCTGCCTGTTCCTGCGCTTTCAAATTATTTATTTCAGCGCGACAACCTCTCAAATGGTAATTTTAAAACTATTACGGGCGGAACCCTTAGTGCTTCTTCCATTGCATTTACAGATCCCCAATATTCGGCTTATCAAAAGACTGCTTCCTGGAGGGTAATGACGGTTTGGAGTATTAGCTGCACTCCAACGTTAAGAACTGAACAATCAGCTACTGTAAATACTTCAAGGAGTAATATTAAAAATAATCTGTCTGTTTCAACTGGTATTCCAACAGAGGGTGGTTTTAATTTTGATATGTATCCTAATCCTGCAAAAAATCAATTGACAATTGAGTACCCGGTAGATTTCAGAAATTGTACAGTCTGTATTTTTAATCTGATGGGTGAGTTGGTTTATACAAATGTATTGGGCGGCTCCGGAGCATCAACTCAAAAGATGGTAAACACGGAGCATATTGATGTGAGTACTATTGCCTCGGGGATTTATACTGTTTGTGTTTCAGGTAATAAGGGGAAAGTAAATAAAAGGTTCGTGGTGCTGAAATAGGGGTCTATATTGCGTGGATGTTGGAGTTGGCCTTAGTGGTGGCTATTTTCCATTCATGGTTTTCATTAACTCCCCCTGAAGCTCTTCTGTCGTGGTTTCTTTGTATCCTGAAGGAAGGTCAAATTTACTGTCCTCTATTTTTTCTTTTGTAACACTCGTGGTTGTCATTTTCATTTTCATGCCGTTCATATCTATGGAGTATTCGAGCGGAAATCCGGGAAGGCTCCTGAACCGTGTGCCATAGGCTTTGCTATTGGCTATTTTATCGGTATAGTAAACTATGGTGGTGATTTCCCCTGTGCCCAGGCCAGTGCCTGTACCAGTGCCCATGTTCATGGTAATGCTGGCTTTTTTACAGGTGTAGCCGGCAATTTCTTTTGTTTCATCCAGCAGTACTATTTTTGGTGCCGGGGCATCGGTCTCTTTTTTTATGTCTTCGGGTTTTACTTTTATCATGAATTTGCTTCCCATCATATCCATTAGCGTGAAGGCGGTTTGTTTCTTGCTGTCTGAAATAACAATGGTGTTGGACATCATGGTTTTTGTGTCCATGCGAAAGTGTTCATTTTTTAGGCTATACACCAGTTCCATATTTTTCATCATGCCGGCTGCTTCCGGTGGCATATTTTCCATGCCTTCGAGGGTAATGGAGTAGACAATTGTGCCTTCAAACTTATTGTCCTGGGCGTAGCTGTTCACCAGGGTTGCCAGGGATGCCAGCAGTGTTACTTTTCTTAGGATTTTTTTCATATATATATTATTCATAAATTTCTTTTTTCCCTTTATACGATCCGCAGAAAAACACATTGAGTTTGGCTCCGAACAAGTTCTCATTTATATTGATGTCCCCAAAGGCGCTTATCCCTAATCCAATGTCATAGGTAGCTTTCAGGATGTATTCTGCATTGAGATACAGGCCGGGACCAGATGCAGCATTTATTGCATATCCGTTCCCATAACGCTGATAAAATTCGGAGTAGGAAAGGCCTGCAAAATAAGCGAAGTTAAGCGTGGACGATTCGACTCTCTTTCCATAACACAGGTGAAACTGGTAATTGTTATAGCTTCCAAACTGATCGCCGCTCACCAGGAGGCCAAACTGGTAGTATTGTCTCCGTAAATGAAAGTTGTAATCGAGCCCGCCCGTAAACTGGGAATTGTCAAAATGATTGTTTTTGGCTGTTCCTCCGCCGGCGCTTATCCAATTGCTGTATTTACGGAAGACATCGTCCTTTATGATCGTATCCTGTTTCCAGGCTGACAGAGGACTTTGTTTGTCCTGTGCGGTAACAGATGAAGTCAAAAAAGCAAAGGCAGGCAGGAGGAAGAACGCTATTGCAGCGAACCTACCATAGTTTCCGGCTTTACCCATTGTGTGAATTGGTCATCAGTAAGTAATTTTAAATCGATTGCTGCTTTGCGAAGTGAAAGACCTTCTTTGTGCGCTTTCTTGGCGATTTTGGCTGCGTTTTCGTAGCCGATATGTGGATTGAGGGCAGTTACAAGCATTAATGATTCTTCCAGATGTTTCTGAATTATTTCCAGGTTGGGCCTGATCCCGGTGGCACAATGGTCGTTAAACGAAATGCAGACATCTCCAAGCAGGCGTGCGGATTGCAATACGTTTGCTGCTATCAGGGGTTTAAATACGTTCAATTCAAAATGACCGGTGGCGCCTCCGATGGAGACGGCTACATCATTTCCCATTACCTGAGCGCAGACCATGGTCATCGCTTCGGGTTGCGTGGGATTCACTTTGCCGGGCATAATGGAAGATCCTGGTTCATTGTCCGGAATAATTATTTCCCCGATTCCGCAGCGTGGGCCCGAACTCAGCATACGTATGTCATTTGCAATTTTCATCAGGGAAACGGCGGATCGTTTCAATGCGCCGGAGAGTTCTACCATCGCATCATGAGCAGCAAGGGCTTCAAATTTATTGGGTGCAGTGATGAATGGCAGTCCGGTAAGCTGGGCTATTTTTTTTGCGACCAACACATCATATCCTTTAGGGGTATTCAATCCTGTTCCAACGGCTGTGCCGCCTAATGCCAGTTCGCTGACAGCTGTGAGTGCGTTTTTAATCGCCCTGATGCTGTTGGTTATCTGCTGGGCATAACCTGAAAATTCCTGCCCCAGTGTGAGGGGGGTGGCATCCATAAAATGCGTGCGGCCGATTTTTACGATTGTTTTAAATTCCTCTGATTTTTTTGCCAATGTGGCCTGTAATTTTTCCATGCCGGGTATAGTAAGTTCGCTTACTAATTTGTAAGTGGCTATGTGCATGGCAGTGGGGTAGGTATCATTCGATGACTGGGATTTATTGACATCATCGTTTGGGTGAAGGATTTTTTTCTCATCTGTCAGTTTTCCTCCGCTTACCACATGGGCCCGGTAAGCAATGACTTCATTGGCATTCATATTACTTTGGGTTCCGGAACCTGTCTGCCAGATTACGAGCGGGAACTGATCGTCCAATTTTCCGGCAAGGATTTCATCGCAGATCTTCGCGATCAGGTCTTTTTTATCCGCAGTCAATACGCCGAGATCAGTATTGGCCAGTGCAGCTGCTTTCTTGAGGTAGGCGAAGGCATGGATAATTTCTTTAGGCATGGATGCCTCCGGGCCTATCTTAAAGTTGTTGCGTGAGCGCTCGGTTTGTGCGCCCCAATATTTATCGGCTGGTACTTTTACCTCGCCCATGGTGTCTTTTTCAATGCGGTATTCCATTTTGACTTTTGTTTTGAATGTTAGGTTTTAAATGGGAATTATAAATTTATGCATTTAACTTCTTAAGTAGCTCATTAATTACTGCTCCCGTATTCCATAAGATAGGACTTGATAAAATCATTCAAATCTCCGTCCAGCACTGCCTGGGCATTGGATGTCTCATGGTCAGTCCGGATATCTTTTACTAATTTATAAGGATGAAGTACATAGTTGCGTATCTGGGAGCCCCATTCGATTTTTTTCTTGCCGGCTTCCACGATGTCCCTTGCTTCATTCCGTTTCCGCATTTCGATTTCAAAAAGCTGGGATTTTAAAAGTGTCATTGCTCTGGCTTTGTTCCCGCTCTGAGAGCGCTCTACCTGGCAAACAACAACGATCCCAGAAGGTTTATGTGTCAGCTGTACCTTGGTTTCTACTTTGTTTACATTCTGCCCGCCCGCACCTCCTGACCGGGAGGTCTGCCATTCAATATCGGCATCTTTCACTTCTATGGTAATCTCATCATTTACGAGGGGGTACACATAAACAGATGCGAAGGAGGTATGTCTCTTGGCGTTGGCATCGAAAGGTGAAATCCTGACCAAACGATGTACTCCATTCTCTCCTTTTAAATAACCATAGGCAAAGTCTCCTTCAAATTCGAGTACGGTGGATTTAATTCCGGCCATATCTCCATTCTGTTTGTCTACCTCCTTTACTTTGTAACCGTTTTTTTCGCCCCACATGATGTACATCCGCATCAGCATGCTGGCCCAATCGCAGCTTTCTGTTCCGCCTGCCCCTGAGTTGATCTGCAGAACGGCATTCAGGCGGTCTTCCTTTCCGCTGAGCATGTTTTTAAATTCGAGGTCTTCGAGTTGTTTGAGCCCGATCTGATATTGAGCCATCACTTCGGCCTCTGTGGCATCTCCCGATTTGAAGAAATCAAACAAGAGTTCCAGGTCGTCTACGTTCTTAACAATATTTGCGTAGCCTTCTGTCCAGATTTTTTTTGAGCGTATAACTTTTATAAGTTCTTCGGCCTTCCGGGGGTCATCCCAGAATTTAGGGTTCAGGGTTTTTACCTCTTCTTCCCTTATTTCTTCCAGTTTCCCTGGTACGTCAAAGATGCCTCCCCAACGTTTCGGTACGTTGTTTCAGTTCCTTAATATGATCGGTAGTAATCATAGGACAAATCTAAACATATTTTAAATACAATTCAGAGACAGATTATACAGAATTCCGAGCTATAGTTCCGGAATATTTGGTAAAATTGCAAAACAATCTCTTATAGTGCCTGCAGAAGAAATATATCCCCTTGAGAAGGAGTTTGGTTTAATGAATAAAGTAACTGATTACGTGCAATTTGCCAAGTTAAGGTTGTCTGCTTTGGTGGTTTTTTCAGCTGCTATTTCTTATTGTACGGTTGCAGTTCATATTGATTGGATTCGGCTTTTGTGGTTGATTCTGGGTGGTTTTCTGGTGACGGCGTCCTCCAATGGCATCAATCAGATTCTGGAACGGGAAACGGATAAACTGATGTCACGGACTTCCAACAGACCGCTTCCTCAGGGCAGAATGGGGCTTAATGAAGCTGTTATTCTGGCTTTATTCCTTGGTGTGGCAGGTGCTCTCATCCTGTTTTCGTTTATTAATATTTTAAGCGGCTTGCTTGGAGTATTGGCACTGGTACTTTACACGCTGGTGTATACTCCTTTGAAACGCAAGACACCTTTTGCTGTTTTTGTCGGGGCTTTCCCTGGTGCTATTCCTCCTTTACTCGGTTGTGTTGCTGCTACAAGCGGATTCGGCAGTTTCAGCGGGCCGGCCTGGATCTTGTTTTCCATACAGTTTATCTGGCAGTTCCCGCACTTTTGGTCTATAGCGTGGGTGCTGGACGATGATTATAAAAGGGCTGGCTTTAAGATGCTGCCTTCTCCGGGAGGACGCGATAAGTCGAGCGCTTTCCAGATGTTAGTCTATACTTTATTTTTGTTGCCGATCAGTCTTACTCCGGTATTTTTTGGCATGTCGGGTACTATTTCAGCTATTACCATAACGGTATGTGGACTTATTTTCATCTACCAGGCACAGAAAGTTTTTAACCAGCTGACTGTTAATTATGCGAGGAACCTGATGTTTGGTTCTTTTGTGTATTTGCCGCTGGTGCAGATTGCGATTATGATAGGAAAGTGAGTTTAAAGTTTAATAGTTTAGAGTTGAATGCTTACTGAAATTGAGATAAAAGAAGAGATGCGGATGAGCCGGAGGAAGGTTGCCAAAAACCTTTTGTGGCTTGGAATTGTAGGGATAATTATGCTTTTCAGTGGTTTTACCAGCGCTTACATAGTGCGTCAGGCTAAGGGAGACTGGCTTAGTTTTACGATCCCTTTTGCTTTTTTTGTAAGTACTGCTTTTATTCTGGTGAGCAGTGTAACGATGAACTGGGCGCTTTCTTCGGCCAAAAAGGGTAATGCGGGAAGTATAAAGCTGGCTATGCTGTTGACACTATTGCTTGGTATTGGCTTTGCGGTTTCGCAATATGAAGGCTGGAAAAGTCTGGTGCAGCAGCATATTTATTTTACAGGACCGGGGAGCAATGCTTCCGCCCAGTTTTTTTACATCATCACTTTTATGCACCTGCTGCATCTGCTGGGTGGGATTATTGCTATTCTGGTCGTTTATTTTAAAGCATTGGCCCGGAAATATGGCCCTGAAGATTATCTGGGTTTGCAACTTTGTGCTATTTATTGGCATTTTTTGGATGTACTGTGGATTTATTTATTTTTGTTTCTGTATTTTATTCGTTAAAATTGCATTTAAACTATTTTTATGTCGCACGCTACAACCGGAAATGAAGTTGAACACGGCTGGCAAGGAGGGGTTTCTCCTTTCAGAACCAGTTACGGAAAGCTATTTATGTGGTTTTTTCTGGTTTCAGATGCCCTGACATTTGGAGGCTTGCTTTGCGCGTATGGTTTTATGCGTCATAAATATCCGGATGCATGGCCAATTCCTGCCGATGTATTTACGCATTTCCCTTTTGTTGAGAAACACATACCTCTTGCATATGTTGGTTTAATGACGTTTATCCTGATCATGAGCTCTGTAACGATGGTGCTTGCTGTTGAGTCGGGACACCGGAATAACAAAAAAGGTGTCATTGTCTGGTTGTTCCTGACAATTATCGGAGGTCTAATGTTTGTCGGTTCCCAGGCCTGGGAGTGGTATCATTTTATTGTTGGATCTGAGCATGGAATTTTGCGTGAAGTATGGAATGCAGATGCGGGGAAGTTTGTTACTCAGACCTTTCATGGTGCGAATCTTATTCACAATGAATATGGGCCCGCGGCTTTTGGGGATTTCTTTTTCTTTATCACCGGCTTCCATGGTTTTCACGTTTTTAGCGGGGTGATCATTAACATCGTTATTTTCATTATGGTTGTGAAGGGAATTATGGAAAAGAGGGGCCATTATGAAATGGTTGAAAAAGTGGGCTTGTACTGGCACTTTGTAGATTTGGTTTGGGTGTTTGTGTTTACGTTTTTCTATTTGTTGTAGGTTAGTTTAAAGTTTAGAGTTTAAAGTTTGAAAGTTTGAAAGTTTAGAGTTTAAAGTTTGAAAGTTTTTTTAGATGCAAAAAAAGAATTTGAAAGTCATAATGGATATATCATGGAAGGTGTGAAGCAGTTAACTTTGAACTTTCCAGCCTTTAACTTTAAACTGATTTAATATGAGTGAATTTCACGATGATTATCCGGAGTATGAGCTGATGGCTCATCACAGTGAAGAGGTTGGTAAGGCTACGCGCAAAAAACTTTGGAGGGTATTCTGGATCATGTTGCTTATTACTATGGGTGAACTTGTTGTTGGTTATAATGCAGAAGCGTGGGGGTTTCTGGATAGCCATCGGGCTTCGACCTTAGGATTAAAATTCTTTTTTCTCTTTTTTACAATAGCGAAGGCGGCCTTCATTGTGCTTTCTTTTATGCATTTGGGTGATGAAAAGAAGTCGTTGAAATGGGTGATACTTGGGCCTTATTGTACGTTTATTGTTTATTTAGCTGTGATGGTGGCAGTTGGGGAGGGTAGCTATTCCCAACCACACCGTGCCGAAATGGATCCGAATGTTGTGAAGCAAGCTGCTGAACATAAAAAGCCCGGTGGAGGTGCACATCATGAAGCCGGTGCTGAGGGCAAGGAAAGCGGAGAAAGTCATGAGGCTGTCGGAGTCGAGGGGCATGATGCAGCTGGATCTGGGAGCCATGAGGATGCCGGAGCTGAGCATAAATGAAGAAACAGCACCTCGTTTTACTGATCATTCTCCTATTACCATCTCTTATTTACGTTTTTTTAACTACTGGTAAACATCATTTCATGAGCCTGCCTTTTTATGGAGAGCGGGAGGCCACAACGAAAAATGTAAATGGTAAGGTTGTTACGGATACCATTTACCACAGCATTCCAGCTTTTCAGTTTATCAATCAGAACGGGGATACGGTCTCCGATAAAAATTACAAGGGCCGGATTTATGTTGCGGATTTCTTTTTCACAAGCTGCAAGTCGATCTGCCCGAAAATGTCTGCTAATCTTGCTGTAGTTCAGGACAAATTCAAGGATATTGATTCTGTTTTTATTTTGTCACATACGGTGAATCCCGATAACGATACCCCGGAAAAGCTGAAGACGTATGCTCAATTGGTTCATGCAGATCTTAAGAAATGGACGTTTGTTACGGGTTCCAAGCATTCGATCTATGATATTGCTATACATGGGTATATGCTTCCTGCGGGTGAGGATGTGATGGCTGAAGGGGGCTTTCTGCACAGTGAGCAGCTTATTCTGGTGGACAAGGAAAAACATATCCGGGGGATTTATGACGGGACTTCTTTGCCGGATGTGAATAAGCTGATTGATGATATTAAGTTGCTGAAGGCGGATTATATTGTGAAAGAGGAGAAGAGGTTAGCGAGGCAGGGCAAATAGCCAGTGGCTATTTGAGCCGGTAAGTGCGCAGGCGAGAGGGGTAGATAAGTTTAGAATTACCTTTTAAATCCAATTTTTTTTTCGGTTAGTATATTTTGGTTACTTGGCTTTAATATCACAGTACTTATCAATCAGGTCGTTCGCGAGTTCGTTTCCCATGCTGTCGGCGGCGACAAGGTCGGCACAGGAGCCTTTCTTATCACCTGATGCGAATTTTATGGCGGCTCTGTTGATGTATGCCTGAGAATAGTTTTGTTTCATCTGAATTGCTTTATTGAGGTCTGCCAATGCACCTCTTACATCTTTGAGTCCGGCTTTTGCGGCTCCGCGGAAGTTGTATATTTTTGGATTTTTTGGATCCATTCCCAAGGCTGTTTCACAATCTATCAGTGCGCCTTTATTATCCATTATGTTGATTTTAGCTGCTGCGCGGTTAATAAAGGTTTCCACATCGGTATGGTTGAAGTGTATGGACTTGTCGTAATCTGCAATTGCTCCTTTATAATCACCTATTTCAAATTTTGTACTTCCCCTGAATTTAAACAATTCAAAATTACTGGTATCAATCAGTATGGCTTTGTTGAAGTCGGACATGGCTAACTGGTAATCTCCTATGTCATGTCTTGCCTTCCCCCTGTATATAAAGGCCTCGAGGCTGTTGGCTTTGAATTCGAGTGCTGTGGTGAAATCTGTAATGGCGTCAATGGTTTTTCGCATTTTACTTTTTAATACTCCCCTCTGTATAAGTGCTTCTACGTTATCTCCGGTTAAACTTATGGCTTTGTCCAGATCGCTCAGCGCTGATTTCGCATCCCCGCTTGCGGCTTCTATTAATCCGCGTTTTGCAAACGCTGCAGAGAAATCGGGCTTAATCTTTATAGCCTGGGCCACATCTTCGAGGGCACTTTTGTTTTCCCCCAACATGTATTTTTCACTGGCTTTTCCGAGCCAGGCAGCAGCATTCTCTGTGTTTGTTTTGGTGGCCCGGGTATAATATTTTAAAGCTTCTTTATAGTTTTTGAGGCTGTCCTGATGCAGGGCGGCTTTAATGTTGATATCAGGAGAGTCTGAATCAACTGTGGATTGGGAGAAACCATAAAAAAAAAGCAGTAAAGAAAAAAGAAGAAATATATATTTCCCGGAGTTCATTTGAATTCTACAAAGGTATGTCAGTTTAGCTCCATTCAAGGTTAATCACTACTAAACATTAACTATACAAAGTTTACTAAAGCTAACCAGAATTGCCTGAATTGGCAGGCTGAAAATGTGCGGCTATTTTCTTTGCCTTGTGCAAGCCGACAACATCAGCCAATTCTTCTTCCTTTGCTTGTTTAATGCGTTTTACGGATATGAATTTTTGCAATAACTTTTGGGCAGTCTTGTCGCTTATCCCCGGTATCAGAGTCAGTTCTGTTTTAATGGTTCCTTTTTCGCGTTTTTTCCGGTGATGGGTAATCCCAAACCGATGTGCTTCATCCCTTATTTGTTGAATGATTCTAAGGCTTTCCGATTTTTTGTCCAGATACAAAGGCAGGGAGTCGTTCGGGTAGTATATCTCTTCCAGTTTTTTAGCGATACCAATTATTCCAACTTTACCCATCAGGCCCAGTTTTTCAAGCACGCTTACTGCAGAGCTTAGCTGACCTTTTCCCCCGTCCACTACAATTAGCTGGGGCAAGGGTAGCTTTTCATCCAATACACGCTTGTAGCGTCTGTAAATAACCTCTTCCATGGATGCATAATCGTCCGGGCCCTCTACTGTTTTTATGTTAAAATGACGATAGTCTTTTTTGCTTGGCTTTCCTTCTTTGAATACAGTCATAGCGGCGACCGGCCAGGAACCCTGTGTATTTGAATTGTCAAAACATTCTATGTGACGGGGCTCTTCTTTTAGCCGCAGGTCTTTCATCATTTGCTGCATGACTCTTTTGGAGTGACGGTCGGGGTCAACTAATGATTCCTGTCTCTCTTTTTCCTTGCGGTAGTATTCAAGGTTTCGCTTGGATAGCTGCAGCAGATGGTGTTTATCCCCTCTCTGTGGTACAGTATATTCTGCCCCTTCAAATTTTAACTCCGGAGCAAAGGGCACAATGATTTCTTTGGCATTGCTGCTGAACCGTAAACGTAATTCTGCAATAGCGAGGGTTAGCAACTCTTCCGGACTCTCTTCCAGTTTCTTTTTTAATTCGATGGTATGTCCCTGAATAATAGCCCCATTCATGACTTTCAGGTAATTGACATATCCGTTTTTTTCATCTGTGATAATTGAAAAGATATCGGCGTTGTCAATATCAGAACTAACTACCGTTGACTTACTTTGGTACTTGTGGAGTAATTCGATTTTTTCCTTCAATTGCTGGGCCTGTTCAAATTCGAGGTTTCCAGAATGCCTGTTCATCAGCTCTTTCATCTGCCGGATGGCTGTTGAGACATTTCCTTTAACAATGTTCCTGATCTGAAGGATGCTGTTGTCGTATTCCTCTTCTGTCTGCAATCCCTCACAAGGGCCCTTGCAGTTGCCAATATGGTACTCGAGGCAAACTTTAAATTTTTTCTTTTGTATGTTTTCTGGCGATAAGTGCAGGTTACAGTTTCTAAGCGGGTAGAGCTTATGAATGAGGTCGAGTACGATATGCATCATCCTTCCGGAAGGGAAGGGTCCAAAATATTCTGAACCATCTTTGATCATTGTTCGTGTGTCATACACACGCGGAAATTGTTCATCTTTAATACATATCCAGGGATAGGTTTTGTCGTCCTTGAGTAATACATTGTAGCGAGGCTGATGTTTTTTGATCAGACTGTTTTCCAGGATTAAGGCATCCAACTCTGTATCGACAATGATAAATTTAATGTCAACTATTTTTTTTACGAGAATGGTGGTTTTGTTGTTTTCGTGCTGGTCCCGGTTGAAATAAGAAGTTACCCGCTTTTTCAGGTTTTTCGCTTTGCCGACATAGAGCAGATTGGCGAGTTCATCGTAAAACTGATAAACGCCTGGATTGCCAGGCAATGACTGCAGGAGGGTTTGAAGGTGAGGGGACAAAAATTTATGTTGAATTTATAATTCGAAACATTTATATGCTCCAAAAAAACTTAAATAAAGAACATAATAAAGTGAAAGGTTGAACGGAGTCCTAGAATCTTGCTTTATTCTGGTACAGAAAATTGCTTGGGTTGACATAACGCAAGGCCAGTTCAAATCCTCCACGGCCAATGCTGGCCGTACGAAGCTGAGAAACGTTTACGTCGTAGCTGAAACCAATGGCGTAATTTGATATTTCCAAAAGGGTACTAATAATAACAGCATCATTCCAGCGGTAATAAGCCCCTGCTGAAACAGCTGCGCCTTTTACATAACCTGTATATTTTGAATCTTCCTTCAATGTGTATTTCAGCAATCCACCTGCAGTTATTTCCTGCGCAGGACCTTGCCTGTAATAAATAAAACCGGGAACAATGGAAACGGGAGTGTTCTTTATGCCAAACAGAAAATTGCCATGAGCGACATATTTCATAAACAGCATATCGCGGTTTGTTTCATTAATCGAATAAAAGGATTGATCCGGCTGGTTAATATGAGCGACAGCGAATCCAAGGCTGGTTTGAATAACATCGTTCCCGCTGACATACATTTCTCCTTTATTGTACTGGTATAAAATGCCTGCTCCGATATCGGGGTAAAGAATACTTGTGTTGGTCAGGTAGCCCTCCCGTGCAGTACCCAGACCAGGAGTAACTGTCCCTGTTGCCTGATCATAATTATTGTCCCAGGTCAGGGCACCTGCGTTTATGGAATATTGCCCAAAGCCTGCCTGAATGCCGCCTGAAAGTATCTGGTTGGCATCCAGTTTTACGTGGGCCGCAAAGTTAAGGTTTACCTGTGTTGTACTTAGCGAACCATCACCGGCCTTGTCACTGAAAACGTTGAGCCCAACACCTAAATAGCCATTTTTCCATTTAGCTTTCATGAGCCGCATGTCTCCGGCAATTGCAAAGGTCTGAAATGCGGCTGAAACTGCCTGCCATTGCTCGCGGTAAAGCGTAGATGCGGATATATCTTTGAAGGCACCTGCTGTTGCAGGATCAAGTGTAAGCGGGGACATATAGAATTGAGAAAAATGGATGTCCTGAGCGGATGTGGTGCAGGAGAAGAGGAGGCCAAAGCCAATGGCCAACAAACAATAGTTGAAGAAACCTGCTGTCTTTGTATTCATTCCAGTTTTCAAATTCTTTCCGGTTTTTGTATAAAAGGCCTTAATAAGGTGTTAAATATAATGAAAATATCCATAGTTTGGCAGATTGTGCGAAAGGTAAATAGGTGACTATATATGATGTAAAATGGAAGCGGCATAGGTTGTTGGCAGTATTTAAGTAAATTTAGCCGCTTTTTAACGCCAATAAATTTGTACAATTAGGTCTTTCAGATGAATTCTTTCCTGACAATTAGTTTAACTATATTCCGTTCTTACAAAACCCTTGGAGAGAAGGCTATGGCCCAGGTAGCTGAGGATAAATTATTCTTCCAATTCAATACTGAGAGTAATAGTATTGCTACCATCGTCAAGCATGTGTCAGGCAATATGTTATCCCGCTGGACGGATTTTCTGATTACTGATGGGGAAAAGGAATGGAGAAAAAGGGACGCTGAATTTATAAATGATCTAAAAACCAGGGCTGAATTAATGCAAACCTGGGATAAGGGTTGGGCCTGTATGTTTAATACGATTGAAAACCTGAAGGAAGAAGATCTGGAGCGGGTGGTTTTTATCCGTAAAGAGGCACATTCAGTTGCAGAGGCTATTAACAGGCAATTGGCTCATTATGCCTATCATGTTGGGCAAATTGTGTTTGTGGCAAAAATGATTGCTGATCAAAATTGGACTTCACTTTCAATTCCGAGAGCTAAATAATTAAGCCGTGAATGCTTTAGAGGGGTTGGTGGGGCTTTATTCGAAAAGTGATAACACTTTATCTTTCGTTGAAAAGCTGAAGATGAAGAGGAATTCTCATGTCCGTTTGAAAGGGTTGGCTGGCTCATCGGCCGCTTTTGTGGTGGCTTCCGCTGCAGCCCATCTGGGTAATTTGAATGTATGTATTTTGCCGGAGCAGGAGTCGGCGGCTTATTTTTTAAATGATCTGGAGAATATTCTTGGTAAATCCCGGGTTTTGTTTTTTCCGGCGGCAGGCAGAAGGGGTCATAATCATGCGGGGCCAGACTATTCTAATTTGTTGTTAAGAACAGAGGTATTGACGGGGTTGATTTCAGATCGAGGTTTGATTTCATCTCCGGGGTTACCTCCTGTTTCCAGTCAGGAAAAGAAAGAAGCCCGGTACATAGTGACCTATCCTGAAGCTCTGGAAGATAAGGTCGCTACCAAATCATATCTTTTAAAAAATACCTTGCAGGTTCAGAAAGGTGAAAAGTTATCCATCGATTTTGTTGTGGATGTTTTGCTGGAGTATGGATTTGACAGATGTGATTATGTAAGCGGGCCCGGGCAATTTTCTGTACGTGGTGGTATTATTGATGTCTTTTCCTTTTCCAATGATGATCCGTACAGGATAGAATTGTCGGGTGATGAGGTAGAGTCTATTCGCTCTTTTGATGCTACCAGCCAGTTGTCCATCGATCAACTGGAAGAAATTACTGTTGTTCCTGACCTTCAGACAGAGGTTGCCGGAGAAAGCAGGCAGAATTTTCTGGAATATATTCCAGCGGATACTATTATCTGGTTGAATAACATTGAGAAGGGCAATGAGAAAAATGAACCTGGAGAATCGTTCGATAACTATATCCGGAATTTCTCCTGTGTGGAATTCGGGCAAAGCTATTATTTTGAACCGGATCTGGAGTTGGTATATGATTTTGTTCCCCAGCCTGTCTTCAATAAAAATTTTGATCTGCTCCTGGCGAATCTGCGGGAGAATGTGGCCGGAGGTTTCCGTAATATTATTTTTTCGGACACCCAGAAGCAGGTTGAGCGATTGAGGAATATCTTCAATGATCTGGAGCCACCGGTTCGCAGGGAGGATTTAGGGAATCGGGAAGGAGATCGAAATGACAGTGAGACAGAGGTGAATACAGATCAGGCTGCAGATCCTGAGCTGTTCGTTCCTATACACTTATCTATCCATGAGGGATTCAGGGATAAACAAAATAAAGTAGCCTGTTATACCGATCACCAGATATTTGAGCGCTACCATCGGTTCCGCCTTAAAAACACTTTTAGCAAAACCAGTGAGGCTATCACGCTGAAGGAGATTAAAGGATTGAATCCGGGGGATTATATCACGCATATTGATCATGGTGTGGGGCGATATGGTGGATTGGAAAAAATGGAGGTCAATGGAAAGTTACAGGAGGCTATCCGGTTGGTTTACAGGGACAATGATATCCTCTATGTGAGCATTCAATCCCTGCATCGCATTTCAAAGTTCAGCAGTAAGGAGGGTGCTGTTCCTAAAACGGATAAGCTGGGGAGTGCTGCCTGGCAGAACCTGAAGCAAAAGACCAAGAGGAAGGTGATGGAGATCGCCTTTGACCTGATTAAATTGTATGCGGAACGAAAAGCTAAAAAAGGCTTTGCCTTTGCGCCCGACACCTATCTGCAAAATGAACTGGAAGCGTCTTTCATTTACGAAGATACTCCGGATCAGTTGAAGGCTACCATTGATGTGAAGAAGGATATGGAAGATCAGGCTCCCATGGATCGGTTGATTTGCGGGGATGTTGGATTTGGTAAAACGGAGATTGCCGTACGGGCTGCTTTTAAGGCGGTTGTGGATGGTAAGCAGGCCGCGGTATTAGTACCTACTACGATTCTTGCACTTCAACATTTTAAAACTTTTTCTGAACGCCTGAAGGGAATCCCCTGTACCGTGGATTATATTAACCGTTTTAAGTCGGCTAAAGAACAAAAGGAAACATTGCAGAAACTGGCAGAAGGGAAAATAGATATTATCATTGGCACGCATCGGATAGTCGGCAAGGATGTAAAGTTTAAGGACCTTGGATTGTTGGTTATTGATGAAGAGCAAAAATTTGGTGTGGGCGTCAAGGATAAACTCAAGACTATAAAAGTCAATGTGGATACGCTCACGCTGACCGCTACACCTATACCACGTACCCTGCAGTTCTCTATGATGGGGGCAAGGGATCTGTCTATTATCAATACGCCTCCTCCCAATCGTTATCCTATTCAGACGGAACTACATTCCTTTAATCATGAGTTAATCCGGGAGACAATTTTATACGAAGTGTCGCGTGGAGGGCAGGTGTTTTTTATTCATAACCGTGTCGGGACTTTGGTGGAAATGGAGCTTTTGATAAATAAATTGTGTCCTAAGGTGAAAACGCTGACGGTGCATGGACAGATGGATGGGGAGAAACTCGAAGAAGCCATGATGAATTTTATCAATGGGGATTATGACATATTAATTTCTACTACTATCGTTGAGTCGGGTCTTGATATTCCAAATGCGAATACAATGATCATCAATGATGCACATACATTCGGGCTGAGTGATCTTCATCAGTTGAGAGGCCGTGTGGGGCGTTCCAATAAGAAGGCTTTTTGTTATTTGCTGGCTCCTCCTTTATCGGTGCTGACCACGGAGGCTCAGAAAAGGCTGAGGGCTATTTCTGAATTTTCTGACCTGGGTAGCGGGTTTCAGATTTCCATGCGCGACCTGGATATACGGGGTGCGGGTAATTTGCTGGGTGCTGAGCAAAGCGGATTTATTACGGAGATAGGGTATGAGATGTATCAGAAGATACTGGATGAGGCACTGGAGGAATTGCGGGAGGATATGAAGATGAGAGGGCAAACAGCCACTGGGCGGCCTGAGCCAGCTGGTGCGGAAGTGGTTACCGGCGATCGATTATCGGTCAGCAGTCATCAGTCGGCAATTGGCACGGAGGAGGGGCAAGGGATAAGCGGTGAGAGAGGGGAAGGGGTTATGGGAGATCGGTTAGCAGTTAGCGTTGAAAGGGCAAAGCGATCGGAGACTGTTTTTCTGAAGGATTGTCAGATCGATACGGACTTTGAATTGCTGATCCCGGATAGTTATGTCAGTAACAGTACAGAACGCCTGAGTCTGTACCGGGAATTGGATGACAGTAAAACAGAAGCTGATCTGGTGTTATTTGAGCAGCGGCTGAAGGACCGATTTGGCCCTTTGCCGGAGCCAACGATTGAATTGATTCATACGGTTCGTTTGCGTTGGCTATCTGTTCAATTGGGCTTTGAGAAAGTTGTTTTGAAGAAAAGTAAACTTCTGGGTTATTTCATTTCGAAACCGAATTCAGCCTATTTTCAGAGTCCTGTTTTTTCAAAGGTTCTGAATTATGTTCAGCAGCATGGACGACTGTGTAAAATGAAGGAAGTGAACCATAAGCTGAGCCTGACGTTTGAGCATATTCATTCGATTGATCAGGCCATTGATTCGTTAAGAAAAGTTGCAGTGTAAAAGTGAAAAAAACACGATTTTTTTTTTACCGATTACCGATCCTTCCAGCGGAAAGTTTTGATGAGTTTAAAGACGTCCTTGCGGATAAACTCTACTACAGGGGCTATGGAATCACTGTTGGGTGGGGCGATAAAATAAAGTGCGCCACGGAGAAAGTGAGTGGTGCTGTCTGTCAGGTAGAATTGAAGAGAGGAGGCGGCATTTCCTTCAATGTCATAAACTAATCCGTACACGTGCGTAGAATCATTGTGAATCACCATCTCTTCTATGGAGGATGCTTTGATTTCATGTTTGGATGCCAGGGTATGCGCATCTTCAAGGTATTGACGAAGATTGTTGTGTACAGGCTTGTAGCTGATGTGTATGCGTCCCTTGTACCTTGGAAAATCAATGTTCAGCCAGCAGGGTTCTGAATTTTTTTCTTCAGCAGGGTGCACAAAGGCGTAGGCGGGAGCTTCGAATGTAAACGGGCAATCTGAAATATAAGGCTGGTATTTTTTTTCCGGGAAATCAATTCGAAAATAGCCTCTTGGTTTTGGCTTTAAGTCCTCATCCCCTGAACCGCAGGCTGACAATAGAACGGTAAGGAAAATCAGGCTAAATACTGGATTCATTTTGAGGCAGCGTGATCTTCACCCTTTTAATCTTCCGGCTGTCAGCAGATTCAATTGTAAAGACGATATTGTTAAAATTTACTTTTTCTCCCCTAGTCAGTATGCGCCCTTCCAGTTCAATTAAGAAACCGGCTAATGAGTCGGCTTCACCCTTGAATTGTTCAAATAAGGTGTCTTTCAGGTTCAGGACCCTGTATATGTCTTTCAGATTTACTTTACCTTCAAAGACATAATTGTATTCATCCAGTTTGGAATAAACAAGGTCATCATCGTCGAATTCGTCATTGATCTCTCCGATTATTTCTTCAATGATATCCTCGAGGGTGACTATACCGGAGGTTCCTCCATATTCGTCCACCACAATGGCCAGATGGATTTTATTAAACTGAAATTCTTTCAGCAGGTCGTCTATCTTTTTACTTTCCGGAACAAAAAAGGAGGGGCGCAAAAGTGTTTGCCATTCGAAATTTTGTTTTTCGAAGTGTGGCAACAAATCCTTTATGTATAATATGCCGACTACGTTATCAAACGATTGTTTATATACAGGGATGCGGGAATAAGGTGATTCTTCAATGTTCTTAATTAAGTCCGGATAAGGTGTTGTAAAATCAAATGCTGTGATATTCATTCGGGAATGCATTATTTGCTTTACATCGGTATCTCCGAATTTAACTATTCCCTGCAAGAGTTTCTGGTCTTCCTGAGGAAGGGCTTCTTCTGAAGTAAGCTCAAGGGCATGTGACAATTGCTCAACAGATATACTATGCGTCTTTTTCTTTATTCTGTTGTCTATCATGGAGGTTGAGAATATCAGCAAGGAACTTAATGGATAACAAACATTTTCAAAGGCTTTGGTTGGAATGGCCAGCAATCGGGTGGTTGCCAGCGGATTCTGGAAGGCATATACCTTTGGAATAATCTCACCTATAACAAGAATCAGGAAGGTTACTGCCACCACCTGTATTACAAATCCAAGCGTGGGGTTGGCCGTGAAGTCAAATAAGGCGGACATGATATAACTGGATAAAATAACGATGGCGATATTTACAAAATTGAGACTGATCAGCAAGGTGGCCAGCAGCCGTTTGGGTTTGTTAATCAGCTCCAGTATGCGTGCATCTGTTTTTGTGCCGGATTCTTTCAATGTCCCGAGATCGGAGGGGGCTAAGGCAAAAAATGCACTTTCGGCTGCAGAAATAACGGTGGTGAGGCATAATAATATGAAAATTCCTATCAGGGCGAAGACTGCACTCATTCTTCCAATGGCGTATTGGTTTCTTTACGACCCAGGATAACCAGATGGTCTCCTACTACTTCCGTCATGTAATGTTTGTTTCCTTCTTTGTCGGTCCAGTTCCGGGATCTTAACTTTCCTTCTATGTAAACCTGCATTCCTTTCTTGAGAAATTTTTCCGCGATCTCTGCGAGGCCCCTCCATACTACTATGTTGTGCCATTCGGTTTGATCTACTTTATTTCCGGCTTTGTCTTTATAGGATTCATTTGTTGCCAGCGTGAAATTGGCAACGGCTACGCCGCCTTCCATATACCTGACCTCAGGATCTTTGCCCAGGTTTCCAATGAGTATTACTTTATTTACTCCTGCCATTATTGGTTTATTTGATAGGTGTTGCCAATGTGTATTGCGTTGCAGCTATAAAGTTAACTATTTAATCATTCATGTAAATATCCAGCAATCTGGGTATAGGGTAGGTGTGAAATTCACCCTGTGTGACGCTCAGGTATTCTTTTGAAATTTTAAGTGGCCGCGTTATCTGTATTTTCCAAAAACGGGCAAAGATATGCTGGTGACTCAGGACGTGTTTGTAAGTTTTAGAAACGGATTTTATAATATAGGTGGGTTTGCGGCTAAGTGGTTTTGGTAAACGAACCTGGTTTGGCATAAACATCGTTTCCCATGCTTTTGTTTTAAGTAGTTCTCGTTTTCCTAATTCGCGGTTGGTTTCAATGACCGGAAAGTCGTACAGGTTTTTCCAGATGTCTTTACCACTACGTTTTTTGATCAGAAATGTGTTTTTGTATTGAATGAGGATGTAGTTAAAATAGCGATTCCGGATCTTGGTGATCTTTTCTTTTACCGGTAAAGCGTCAACCTTTTTCTTATGAAAAGCAAGGCAAATGCTACTGAAAATACAGTTTGGGCAGTCGGGGTTTGATGGCTTGCAGTATGTTGCTCCAAATTCCATGATGGCCTGATTGAAAAGAGCAGGGTATTTTTTGTCAAGTAATTCGTTTGCCAGTCCCTGAAATTCCTTTTTCCCCGTACTGGAATCTGTGGGTGTTTTAATTCCAAAGACGCGTGCCAGAACCCGATAGACATTTCCATCTACTACTGCACAAGGCTGGTTAAAGGAGATGGATGCTATGGCTGCGGCTGTATAGGGTCCAATGCCCTTTAATTTAATTATTTCATCATGGGAGTCCGGGAATTTGCCATTTAAATTCCGGACGATATGTTTGGCTGTTGCATGCAGATTTCTTGCACGGGAATAATAACCCAGACCCTGCCAGAGTTTTATCACTTTTTCTTCAGTGGCATCCGAAAGTTTTTCGATGGTTGGAAATTCTTTACAGAATTTCAGGTAATAACTCATGCCCTGGTCCACTCTGGTTTGTTGAAGTATGATTTCTGATAACCAAATAAAATAGGGGTCTTGTGTATTGCGCCAGGGGAGGTCCCGTTTGTTTTGGGTATACCATTCTATAAGGGGGTCTGAAAAAATCATCTGTGTTTAGTTAGTGCCTGTACAGAAATTATCAATTAATGTTTTTCGATTATTCGCCTTTAAAGCAAGGCGTCCTTTCGTTCGGCTAATTTAACCTAAAACCGAATTACTTTTTGGATGCTTTAGGATTAAAATCTAACTTAGTTGTGATGAAAACCTTCTTTTTACTAATTAGTATTAACTATATGGTTTGCGGATCTGTAACCGCACAACCAAGCGTCACTTCTCAAAATAAGATAAAGTTTGTGGAAGACCAGCATGTCAAATTACTTTCAGGTTCCCGGTTCAATTATTTAAAAGCACTGCAATCCGCTTCTGTTGAGCCTTTCAAGTTTAAAAATGAATACGTATTTAGCTTAAAACAGCATACTTCCAGGTCAGCTGTTTTCTGCAGGATGGAGAATCTTTACAGAGAGAAATTCAATGTCTGGATAATGATTCATGCAGGTGATTGGTAAAATGGCATTGCGATAAGCAGATATGGTTAATTTCAGGGATCAATTAGGCCGGACTATACACATTGACAGCCCTCCCAGAAGGATTATATCGGTTGTCCCTTCCCAAACTGAATTACTTTACGATTTGGGCGCAGATGCGGAAGTTGTTGGCATTACCAAATTCTGCATTCATCCTGAACATTGGTTTAGAAATAAGGGAAGAGTTGGAGGCACAAAAAAAATAGATTTTGAAAAGGTAAGGTCATTGGAACCGGATCTTATTATTTGCAATAAGGAGGAAAATGAAAGGGAGCAAATTGAAAAGTTAATGGAACTTTACCCGGTTTGGGTAAGTGATATAAAAAATCTGGAGGATGCTGTCCAGATGATTATTTCTTTAGGTGACCTGATTGATAAGAAAGAAAAGGCAGGTAAGCTTGTTGAGAAAATCGGGCAGGAGTTTAAGAAACTGGAATTTATTAAAACGAACCAGGCAGTTCGAACTGCATACTTGATCTGGAACAATCCAATTATGTGTGCGGGGACCGATACTTTTATTGACGAAATGCTTGGCTTATGCGGATTTCAAAATATTTTCAGCGGTTCTGACTCCCGATATCCTGAAATAGCTATTGAGGAATTAGGCCGGCAGAATCCTTCTCTGATTTTGTTATCGTCTGAACCATTTCCATTCAGGGAAAAGCATATCAGGGAATTTAGACAGGCTTGCCCCAAGGCGATCATAAAACTGGTTGATGGTGAGCTGTTTTCCTGGTACGGCAGCAGGCTGCAATATGCTCCTGAGTATTTCCTGAATTTAATTAAGTCTCTGTGAATGTCTAAATTTTATTCTCAATGAATGTTTGAAATTTTATTCTCAATGAATGTCTGAAATTTTATTCTCAATGAATGTCTGAAATTTTATTCTCAATGAATGGCCGAAATTCTATTCTTAATGCATGGCTGAAATTTAACTTTGAAATATGGAAACCAAATCCCTGAAATCCCAATTCTTACTTGACCCGAAGATTACCTATTTGAATTTTGGTTCTTTTGGTGCTTGCCCCAGGACAATTTTTGCTGATTATCAAACGTGGCAATTGGAACTGGAAAGAGAACCTGTGCAATTTATCTCCGTCAAGGGTCTTGACTATTTAAAGAAATCACGAGAGGCGCTCGCATGTTATATAAATTGTAATGCAGATGATCTGGTTTATACCACAAACCCTTCTTATGCCATAAATATAATTACCAGGAGCATGAAGCTGAAGGCCGGTGATGAAATTCTTGCCACTAATCTGGAATATGGAGCTTTGGATCGTACCTGGAATTATTGTTGTAAAAAGGCCGGCGCAAAATATGTACGTCAGCCAATCGGATTGCCTTTGGTTTCAAAGGAAAAATTCATTGAGCAATTTTTCAGGGGCTTGACGGATAAAACAAAAGCGATTTTTATCAGCCAGATTACTAGTACTACTGCATTGATTCTTCCGGTAAAAGAAATTTGTGAAATAGCAAAGAAGAAGGGCTTGATGACGATTGTAGACGGAGCGCATGTGCCAGGGCATATAGCTCTGAATCTTGCTGATCTGAAAGCAGATATTTATACCGGTGCCTGCCATAAATGGATGTGCACTCCAAAAGGTTGTTCGTTTCTGTATGTAAAAAAGGAATTTCAATCGCTGTTCGACCCATTGGTTATCAGCTGGGGGTATGAAAGTATGAGTCCTTCTGCTTCCCGGTTTTTAGATTATCACCAAATGCAGGGGACCCGTGATTTTTCTGCATTTCTGACCGTGCCAAAGGCAATCGCTTTTTTAAATGAAAATAACTGGACTCAGGTGGCTTCTGTCTGTCGTGACCTCGCCCGGAAAAATCTTTTGAGGTTTTGTGCCTTGCTTGGCTCCAAACCGCTTTGCCCCCTGACTGATGAATTTCTTGGTCAAATGTGCAGTATACCTATATTAACAACTCAGCCGGAGGCGCTTCAACGTTTACTTTTTGAGAAATATAAAATAGAAATTCCGTTGATGAGACAGGATGAACATGTTTTTATCAGATACTCTATCCAGGTGTTTAATACCCAGGAGGATCTGGATAAGCTGTTTAATGCTCTGGCCGAGCTAATTGCCCAGACGAATTTGATAAAGGTAAATTAAGGTTATACAGAATAAGCAAAGAGTTTTTACTGCGGCTCCCTTAAAGTGAGCGGCGTTTTACCATCCGTTATAATAATTTTGGTATTGGCTGAATTGGCCAGGGATTTCATAACTTCTATGCTCTTTAATTTAATTGACATATTGGTTATGGTGGAATTCTCCAGGTCCTTTGTTTTTTTTGCTGCGATGGCTTCTATCAGGCTTCGTTCGGCCTCTGTTTTCTGTTTTTCGAGTGCGTAGTTTTCCTGCAGGCGGTCCTGTTCAATGCTGGATTCCTTCTCTAATCGTTGTTTCTCGGCAGCAAACTGCATTTGCTTTCTTTCTTTATCTATGGTTGATTCCGTTACTCTTTTCTGGGCGAGAATTTCAATTTCCTGCTGTTTTGCCTGTTGTTCAGAAAGAACTTTCTTTTCAATGGCGTGATCAATTTCATCAGGTACATCTATGTAACGAACCAGGACCTGATCAATGACAAAACCATAATGACCGATATCTGTATTCAGGTTATCAAAAATGGATTTCTCAAGAGCATCGCGCTGCATCATCAAATCCATGGCCCCATAGTTCAGGCAGGTTTCCCTTGCCTGTGCGGAGAAGTTATTCAAAATAATCTCATTTTCATATTTCATTCCGAGTGTCAGGTAAATGTTGTGAAGGGACTCTGGTTTGAGATGATAGAGGAGCGTGAGGTCTACTTTGGCTTCCATCCCTTCTCTCGTTGGCAACGTCAGTTTTACTGACAATTCTTTTATTCGTGTGCTGAATTTTACGAAATGCGCTCCGAGACCTGAGCGATGTCTTCCTTCCGTAAAATTTTCGGGTTGAAGTTTACCTCTTACGATCTTCAATCCGATTTCTCCCGGATTTATTGTCTTGCAGCTTGTAGCGGCGAAGACGAGCAGACCTAAAACGATTGTAGCAGTTTTCATTTTATTTGGATATTGGTGTATTCTTCTTTGCGTCAAGCATCAGGCCGTAATGGGTTTATGGCAGAACCTTAACAATTATTAACTGAGCCGGATAAAATAAAATGAATGAAGGCATAACTCATTAAGGAATCATTAGAATCGATGGCAAGCGAAGCAAATCAAATTAAAGTTCCGGAGGGCAAAGTCAAATCAGTTTAAATCTCTGTGAAATTTTATTTATATTCACTTGACCTTGCATTTGCAAAGATTAGGCCTGCGGAAATGCTGGCTCAAATAACCACAGGTTATTTGCCCTCCCCGAAGGGGGCATATTCATGTAGTTTTGGTAAACGAGAACGTTCATTGAAAGGACTCGTAATAGAAAAGATTAAATCAAATCAAGGCAAATGAAAAGAACATGGATTTTTTTATTACTTCTGATTTCTTCTCGTTTTCTGAATGCCCAGATAACTACTTTGCTGGATATACCTCCCCGCATACAATGGCCTAATAATGACGGCTATTGCGGTGAAAACTCCATTCAGATGTGCGGGCTGTATTATGGTAATTATATCTCGGAAGGTATTTGCAGGACCGTTGCCGGAGGTGAATTGCTCATTTATGTGAATGACACAATCGCGCTCAATGCATTTTCTTTCACCTATGTGGAATGGAACCCGAATCTTTCAACTCCCCAGTATACGAATTACCTGGATTGGGTCAAACAGTATTTGTACAAAAGACAGCCGGTTATCATTGCTGTTTATGTCAGCGGGTTAACGGATCCGGATTATGATCACATCATTCCTGCTATTGGTTTTCATGCAATGAGTGTAAATTCGTATACTGCTTCCGACTCACTTACCTATAATTCCAATTTCGATACGGTTCCATTTTCGCGCGTGTTTTCAACACTTTATGCAACCCGCTCCATGGCCGGGAATTCAGCCACCTTCCCTTATTATATTCCGGAAAGTGTAGATTATGGTGTTGCAGTTACAGGAAATAAGGATCCCGGGAAGGTAACAAGGCCGGTTCATATTGCACTTGATTCGAATGATGAGCCGAATGTAAGCCTTGGCGCGAAAGCCTGTATACTGAAGGCAAAAATTACTGCTGATTCCCTTACTCCTGGTGTTGGCTATGCGCTCCTAAAGTACACTAACTATCTGAAGGTTCCTTCCACAGGTTTTAGTCCTTCCAATGCCAACTCGGCAGTTTATTTTACGGCAACCTCTGTGACCCATACAGTGCTTGATTCTTTTTTGTCTGATTCGGCTGTGTTTTACCGTTGTATTAAATACACGCCGACTGGGATTTCTACATCAGGTAATGTCGCTGAGGATAAATTCCACGTATTTCCTAACCCTTCTTCAGGAAAATTTACCTTGTTGATTCCTGACCGCACAGAGCAAATTGTGATTCTAAATGCAATGGGGCAAGTGCTTCAAAAAATAAAAGTGAGCAACCTGCAGCACCTGGAGGTGAATTTGCCGGATGAAGGGGTTTATTTTATCCGGGTTAGCGGAATGGCCGCGGGAGTTCTTAGTACCTCGAAACTAATTGTAGTGCATTAAATTCCGGAATGAATCCATTTCAAATAGTTTTGAGATTGTTAAATCTGGTCACCCATACATACAGCATTAACAGCGTAAAGCCATAAATAAAGTAATTAAACAGGTATTCATGTGAAAACTCAAGAAGGGATGGCTTGTACGCAGAAACGTACATAAGACCTGTTAACCTGCCAATGTTAAGAATGTTAATACATAAAATTCCCACTACTATAAAGGGCAGTTTTTTTCTCCATTTGCCGGGATAGGCAATGATGAGGGCAGCAAAATAAATCCAAAGCCGTATTCCAATACAGTAGTTGCCGACACTCAGCGTTCCCATTCCAATTGACGTAACGGAGTCATGGCTTACAACTGACGTGTGCCCCAAAATTGCAAGAAGGAACGAAGTTCCATGAAGCAAAACCAGTCTTGCCCAATCGTTGAATAGTTCCCAGCCATTTGAAATAGTGGGAAACATGCGATCCTGAATGGGAATAATTTCTCTTCCCATAACGAAAAAAAATGCTTTCGTTGCTAAATAAATCAGAAACACTTTTGAAATAAAGCGTATCTCCTGTTTGTGCCGAAGGTATTGGATTTTGGCTATTACTAACACGGACATCTACTCCTAAACCTACTCCGCGCCCTCTTTGTCGTTTGCTTTTCCCTTGGCTTTTTTATCGTCCTTCATTTTTTTAAAGGCGATTGCACCTCCTCCAATAAGGACTACAAGTGAAACAGGGTCAAGCGGTGTGCTAACAGGGGGTGGTCCAGGCTGAGCCATTGTACCAGGGATAAATATGAACATAAAAACCGTGGTGAATAGTATTACTTTTAAAACCTGACCCATTTCTTTTATTGTATTAAATGAACATATAATTTAGTACTGAATTACCCTGTTTTATTGAATGACAATTTTTTTATTACTTGCGCCTCCATCACTAACAACTTTTACGATATAACATCCGGCAGCAGCAGATACGTACAACTCATTTATCTGATTGCCGTTTAATATTTTGCTTGTGACTGCTTTCCCCATCATATCATATACAGTTGCCTCAGCAGAGCTATGACCATTGAGGTTAAAATATACTGTATGATTCACATTGTAAACACCGATTTCCTTTACCGGAACCACCTGATTTATACCCGAAGGAGTAGGGATAAAATGCAGGTAGAACCTTTTATTAATTGTATCCGGACCCGCTACAGTAAAATTTATCTGAGATGCGGAAGTTAAAACAGTATTTGTGTTAGAGACAGAGTCCTGCAATACAACCTGAATGTTTTCCATATTAATGGAACTACTCACTGTGAATGTATAGTCTCCTGCAAGACCCGCGAGGAGTGTCACCGGAACAACTTTGCTTGTATTGCCCATCAGGCCAAAAGACTGTATGGCATAAGGACTGTTATTCAGTGTGCTGTATAATGAAAGATTACTATTGCCGACTAATTTTGGAGCATCGTACAATTGATCAAAGCCATTTGTAGCACCTGCAAGAAATGCGATAGACATATCATTTTGCAGCCCATTGTCGGTTGAAATGTGGAGGTTGAAGCTGCTGATTCCATTACTTGAAGCTGCGGGTTTGCCTGTCCGGAAGAAAAAGTCAGAAGAAAGCGACTCCATCTGCAAGGCAGTAAGTGTGCGCTGTGCATCGTTAAATACAACATTCCCGGGGCTTGTTACCTGAGCAAAGAAAGCTTGTCCGGGCTGGATAATTGCCGTTGGAATATGACCTGAAGTACCGCCTCCCGAAGCAGCTGCTGCCGGATTCAGTGTAGCATAATCGGCCGAAGAGTAATTGAAACCGTTTGAGCCATTATCATCCCATAAATACAATGTAGCTATACCGCGCGTTGCATTATTGTCTGCAATAAAGGCATTGGTATTTAATCCCGAAGGATATGGATTTCCAATCAAATTCCAGCCTGAGCCCTGACCGGGGGTATTTACTCCCATGATAGCCGGGTAATTGATGGTCCCTGTGTTAGGTACTCCGCTAAAACTAACAGTTGTATTTACTGCCGGTTTAACAGCATACCCCTGACTGGGGAATAAGTTTCCGGCTATGCTGAACCAGCAATTGTTCCAGGTTGTTGACGCACCTGTATTAAACTGCCATTGATTAGGAGATGGAAAAACAGAACTTGGAGAAGTAGTGACTGGTGAAGACAAATAGTGGTAGAGATTTGCTGTAATAAAACGTTGAACGTTGACAGTACCCGCTCCGGTTATCACGCCTGTTCCATCATTGTAGATTGCTCCTGAACCAGTTATATCACACTCTATGATGAGGCAATTCGGGCCACCATTCAAATTTAAGGATCCTGTAATGTCAATGGAATTGTTGGGGAGAATGGTCAGGGTAGCCCCGGCGTTTATTGTCAAGGAAGTACAAATTTCATTAAAATCAACTCCATCCAGGGTACATGCCCCGTTTATTGTTAAAATATCTGTAGGACTTGCAGGTGCCGAACCTCCCCATAATGCCGGGTTGCTCCAATTGCCAGGACCAGTAAATGTCAGTGAGCCAGACCACATAAGGCTGCTGCAGGCGAACGTTAAAACTGACAACAGAAGTTTTTTATGTATCATTTTGAGAAGAGTTTAGTAATTTAAAATCAATCAACTACATTGGTCTATCACAAATGTAGCCAATTTAGTTAATAGTAGCTATTTAGTTAATATTGTCTATGAAAAAGTTGCGCCCTTTACAATTAGCTGCTATTATTTTTCTGACGGTATCGGGCGGGCCTTATGGACTGGAATCACTGCTCTCCTATGTTGGAAGTCATGCGGCCTTATTTCTGCTGATTATTACTCCTGTTTTATGGGATATTCCAACCATTTTGGCAGTGATGGAGTTAAACAGTATGATGCCTGTGGAAGGAGGATATTACCAATGGGTCAAGCGAGCCATGGGTCTTCGCTTTGCGTGGTATGAGGGATGGTGGACCTGGCTTTATACGTTTGCAGACCTGGCCATTTATCCTGTATTGTTTGTAGAATATCTTGGATTTTTCTTTCCTGCTGCGGTAGCTGTTAAAATCCCAATATGCCTGTCTATTATCTGGACATGTGCGTTTATAAATATCCGTGGTATTCTTTCGGTTGGCAAAATTTCTATTTTACTTGGATTGACTGTATTATTACCCTTTTTGATTCTCTTCCTTTACTTTTTGTTTCAACATGCAGGCTCCTTTGATTTGCCAGTTCCATCTGTTCATGGTGTCAGACTGAAAGAACTGGGATTGGGATTATATGTAGTGATGTGGAATTTTCTGGGTTGGGACAATATTACAACTTATGCAGATGAAGTTTCCAGACCGGTACGTTCCTACCTGTTATCTGCCTGCATAGCTTTTGTACTTATTATTTGTGTTTATTTGGTAACGACCTTTACCGCAATTCAATCCGGCATTGATTTTACGGCTTTGGCTAAAGAGGGATATCCTGCCTTAGGTTTATCTATTGGCGGTCACTGGCTTGGTGGCCTTATTGCCCTGGGCGGTATGGCAAGCGGATTGGGACTTTACTCTTCGGTGCTGCTTTCTGTATCAAAGATCCCAAAAGTAATGGCGGATGACGGGTTGTTACCCTCTGTCCTGAATAAAATCCACTCAAGGTTTCAAACTCCTTATGTTTCAATTATTACCTGTTCTGTTGTAATAAGTTTCATGATTCTCTGGACGTTCACGCATCTGATCATCATGGATGTGATTTTATATGGGGCCGCGCTTTTTCTTGAATTTCTGGCACTTTTGATTCTGCGAAAAACAGCTCCGGATGATCACCGCCCTTTTAAAATTCCTTTAAATATATATGGGCTTTGTATTCTGATTTCTTTGCCGGTCCTTGTTTATTCTGTTGCTCTTACAGGCACTTTCTCGGATTCCGGCAATAACATATACCCGGTTCTGTTTGCATTCGGTCTTTTAATTTCTGCTGAATTGATCTGGCGTATTATACTATGGAAAAATCCGGATTTAAGGAATACTAAAATTCAGTAATTTATACCCTCAGGTTCATGCGTGCTTAGTTTAATGTCTTTCACATTCAACTGAACAGTTGTTCTCCCGTTCCAAACATTCTCTTCAAGGGTATAGCAGATGTCAATTGGTCTTCGCCTGTAGATGTCATCAAATAAATGTCCCAGACCAAATGCGATAGCCGCAAAGCTTTTCTTTGGGTCGGTTTGCTCATACAATTCAAGCTTCAGGTGGTTGTTCCCGACGATACACACTTTGCCGCTGTCCATCACATTTCTAGTTAAAAAAACGGGTGAGGGATTCCCCTGACCAAAAGGTGATAATTGTTTTAAAATCCGAAGGAATTTGTCATTGATGGCAGCAAATGAGAGAGGTTCGTCAATTTCAATTTCGGGGATCAGTAAATGTTGCGGGATGGTAGCACTCACAAAAGATTCAAATTTATTCCTGAAAGCAATTATATTTTCAGGCTTCAATGTCAGACCGGCTGCATACTTGTGTCCGCCAAATTGCTCCAGCAGGTCACTGCAGGATTCTATGGCTGCATAGATATCGAAGTCTTTCACAGAACGGGCTGATCCGGTTGCCATTCCATTGGATTCCGTCAGGACGATTGTTGGCCTGTAATATTTCTCAATCAATCTGGAAGCCACAATTCCAATTACTCCTTTGTGCCACTCTTTGTTGAACAGGACTGTGCTTTTGTAATTTTTCAGAAGCGGATCCGCATTCAGCATTTCAAGGGCCTCCTCGGTAATCTTCACATCGAGATCCCTGCGCTGTAAATTGGTAGTATTTATGTTTTGACCCGAAAGCAATGCAGAAGCGCTGTCTTCTGAGATCAGAAGTGCTACCGCTTTTTTTCCCGAATCAATGCGCCCGGCTGCATTAATCCTTGGACCGATTATAAAAACCAAATCCATAATGGTGAGTTCATGTTTTACCTTAGCCAGTTCAAGCATTGCTTTGAATCCGG
This sequence comes from Bacteroidota bacterium, assembly GCA_013286805.1. Taxonomy (GTDB): domain Bacteria; phylum Bacteroidota; class Bacteroidia; order JABDFU01; family JABDFU01; genus JABDFU01. The sequence goes on from JABDEY010000002.1 coordinate 55,001, forward strand.
GACGAGGGCTGCTATTTATGCGCTTCAATCCAAAACAGGCAAGGGTACGGTTTTCGTCAATTACAGGAACCATATCTGAAGCTATACTTACCACCACCAGGTCTAAGAAGGGCTCCAGTTTTTCAATGGGCAGATTTTCCGATAGCAGCCAGGCTTGTATTAATTTTAAACCAATTCCACATCCGGAGAGCTCTTTGAAGGGGTACAGGCAATCAGGGCGCTGAGGATCAAGAACGGCAACAGCTTCCGGGATCTGATCTCCCGGGCGATGGTGGTCGCAAATAATAAAATCAACATTATTTTTATTGGCATATTCAACTTTGTCGATGGCTTTTATTCCACAATCAAGCGCAATGATTAATGAAAATTTATTTTCAATGGCCCAGTCAATTCCCTTGAAGGATATTCCATAGCCTTCACCATAGCGGTCGGGTATGTAATAATCAATTTCTTTGTGCAGGTCTTTGAAAAAAGTATAAGCCAGTGCAACTGCAGTCGTGCCATCTACGTCATAGTCCCCGTAGATCAGAATCTTTTCGTTTTTAATGAATGCGGATTTGATCCTGGCAATTGCCTTGTCCATATCCTTCATACGGAAAGGATCATGCAGGTGAGTCAGGGAAGGACGGAAAAAATCTTTTGCCTGGTCAAATGTTTTGAAGCCTCGTTGTCCCAGCAGATTAGCAATGGTGGCGTCAATGCCCAGTTCAGTCTGTAATGTCTGAATAGTGTTTGCGTCTGCTTTATCTTTTATTTTCCAACGTTTTTCCAATAGCGAGTTTAGCTTTTCTCTATGCGCTCATTCATCACCTCGGTTTGTAAACGAATGGATTCCTTATGCAGAAGTTTATATAATTTCTGAATGAATTCCTTATCTATGGACTTTGCCTCTGCCCATGAAGTGCGGGTTTGCAGAATTTCGAGCCAACGCTCTAATTGTAAAACAGTTATGTTGTTTTCCTGTTTATATATTCCAATCTGTTCTATCAACTCCATGCGCCTGGCCAGGCATTCTATCAATTCTTTGTCAATTTCATCCACTGATTTCCGGAGTGACTCCAGTTTATTGGTAAATTCCTCGGAGGTAGATCCGGCAGTCCTTACAATGAGTGAATTTAAAAGTTCCCTCAGTTCTTCCGGAGTTAACTGTTGATTTTTATCGCTTTTTGCAAGTGCGGGGTTGTAATGTGACTCAATCATCAGTCCTTCAAAGTTCAGGTCCAGCGCTTTCTGAGATACTTTCAATAAGAGCTCTCTGCTTCCGCATATATGACTTGGATCGCAAATGATTGGTAGCTGAGGGAAAATTGTTTTGAGTTCAATTGGAAGTTCCCAGTGCGGAGGGTTACGGTAATTAAAGGATGTTGTATGGTCTTTGGTAATTGCAGAATCAATATTACCGTGTATGCCCGGATTACTGTGTATGCCCGGTTGAGTGGATGCAAAAAATCCGCGATGAACGGCCACCAGCTTTTCTACTCCAGCCAGATTCAATCGTTCCAGTGCTCCAATCCACAATTGCAAATCCGCGTGAATGGGATTTTTTACCATGACCGGTACATTAATGCCCTGCAAGGCATCTGCTATTTCCTGCACGGAAAATGGATTGACCGTTGTACGTGCACCGATCCATAAAATGTCCACTTTAGCGTTTAACGCTTCGTCTACATGCTGCGCATTGGCAACTTCTACTGCAGTTAAAAAACCAAAACCGGCTTTCACTTCCTGCAACCATTTTAGCCCTATGGATCCTACTCCTTCAAATGAATTTGGTCGTGTCCGGGGTTTCCATATTCCGGAACGGAAAACAGTAACAGCATTCAGCTTTTTCAGACCGGCAGCTGTTTTCAGCATTTGTTCTTCCGACTCTGCACCACAGGGACCACTGATAATGATTGGTCTGGAAGTACCCGGAAGCCAGTTTTGAATAGGTTCTATGTTCATTTAATAACTAAATCATTTTTGTATTTCACCTGTTTCATTTTTCCTTCTTCATCGTATTCCTTCCATAAACCTTCTTTTTTACCTTTTACATATTTCCCGGAATTTTTAGGTTTGCCGTCTTCGTAATATTCGAAAAAATCACCTTCCAGATCGTTGTTGACATACGTTCCTTCGCTTGTACTATTTCCGTTTTTATAATAGGTCTTCATTTTGCCGTCCAGTTGCCCATGTTTATAATTGTATTCGATAATAACCTTGCCCTCCAGACTATACCATTTTGCTACTCCTTCCCGGAGGTTGTTAACAAACATGCCTTCTTCCTGCAATTTGAAGTTTTCCTGGTTGTACAGTTTTTTGATTCCATTGAGTTTTCCTCCGTGCCAGGTTAGCTCTGATTTTGGTTTAGCTCCGCCCGCAAACTCAATGGAGACTCCATCGAGGCTATCGTTTTTATAAAATTTCTGACTGATTAGATAGCCATTGCGGTCCAACTCTATAAAAAGGCCGTTTCTTCTGCCCGCTATCCAGCTTTCCGTTTTGTTCACTAATAATGGAGAAGTCCCCGGATGATAATTTACCCAGGTTCCGCTTTTCTGATCATTGATATACATCCCATACCACTCGAAGCCTTCCCTGATTTCTTTCCAAAGGCCGTGCTTTTTACCTGTTGCGTCCATTTTGTTGGTATCGCCGGGGGCGTAATTGAGTGCTGAGGTTGTTAGTGCTGCTGAAAAAAGCAGCGTAAAGAATGTGAGTTTCATTTTATTGGATTTTGAGGTACAAATGTATTAAATTAACGCCCATTAAGAATCATTTTTATGTTCTGCCCCTGTTGCAAATATGAAGGTAAAAGAAAAACTGCCTGATCCGTCATTCTTGGAAAGTGTCGACCTGAAACTGGATCAATATAATACCCTGGTTGATATTCGAAAGCAATCAAAAATTGAAATTGCAGGCGCTGAACGATACAGCTATGTTGATGATCTATGGATACTCAGCTCCTACTATAATTCTGAAAAATATAAAACGAAAAGATATAATTATGAAACCTTCATTGAGAGGATAAATAAGTCAAATTTAAACTATCTCATAATTGAATGCGCATTTGGAAGCGCCCCGTTTGAATTGCCTGCATCGAAAAATGTTATGCAGATCAGGGCAAAAGATGTGATGTGGCAAAAGGAGCGATTATTGAACCATGCAATAAAACGATTACCGGCCAATTGTAAAAAGGTTGCATGGGTGGATTGCGATATACTATTTGAAAACCCTGAATGGGCAGTTGAAACTTCTATTGCGTTGGACCAATATAAGGTGATTCAGCCTTTTGAATTTGCTGTCAGATTGCCTAAAGACGCTTTAAGTTTCAAAGGGATAGGAGACTGGTATTCGGGTTTTGGATATACTTATAAGAACCACCCTAACGTTTTGACTTCAGGAAATTTTGCTCATCACGGGCATACAGGTTTTGCCTGGGCAGCTCAAAGAAGTATTCTTGAAAAGTATGGGTTATATGATGTTTGTATCGGGGGAACGGCAGATCATGTGATGGCACATGCTTTTTGTGGTGACTGGGATACCGGATGTATCAATAGAATCATAGGTAAAAACAATAATTTTTATAATCACTATCTGGACTGGTGTAAATCGATGTACAAAGAGGTGAAAGGGAAGGTCTCCTATGTCGGGGGTACTGTCCTGCATTTATGGCATGGTGAGATTGCAAACCGTAAGTATGCAGAAAGGGAGAAAAATCTCGAAGTATTAAAATATGATCCAGGTAAAGATTTGAAAGAATCTAAAAACGGGCCATGGGAATGGAATACGAGGAATAAAGAGTTGATGGAGTTTACACGTGGTTATTTTGCCTACAGAAAGGAAGATGGGTAAGAAGCATAAATTGCAATTAAATTATATATTTGGGTTTTAAAGTACACTGTGAATAAGACTTTCCGGTATTTTCTATTATGTGTACTGGTAAGTATATTGCCGGTTTCCTGTGATGTTCAGAAAAGGCGTTACCAGCCAGGGTATTTTATTCAAATGAGAAGTTCCTTGCCGGGCAGACCTTATCTACCAGGGAAGTATATAGCAAGAAATTTAGCAAAGAATTTACCAAAGGATAATACGGACGATTCTTCTCTGACGGCTTTTGATTCTCAAAGCCAGTCATGGCTTAAAAACGCTCTGCCTGTTTCTATAGAAAATAAACAGCTGCATACGAATGGAATACTTGCAGAATCCCGGCACAATCAAGTGACAGTTCCACTTGAAAAAGCAACTAATACTATAAACAAAGGTAAGTGCGGGGGAGGCCATACGCCGACTCCAGGAAAGGAAAAAGCGGTTAGCAGTCCCGGCCCGGTAAAGAATAAAGAATATGAAAACCTTATGCTTGCCCTTTTAGCCGGTGCGGGTTCTGGTTTGTTATTATTGGGAATACGAAGTGGTATAAAGAAATACAGAGCTTACAATTTCGCGAAAAAAACCAAGGAGGAAATTGCCAATATGGCAGACAGGCTTGACAGATGCGCCGACAGGTTTGCAAATGCAAAGAATGATAGGGTGGAGTTAGCTGCACGCAAAGCAGCAATTGCAATTCATAAATGTGATGATCTTAGCAGAGCAAAAGAACTTGAGAAAGCATTTAACGATCATTATCTTTCTTCCTTACAGGCTTCTGCTGTACAGCATTTAAAGTTAAATAAATTTTTAAGTGCTGATGCAGGGTATGGCACGCTGAAACCTGATGTTGTGACAACAACGGGGGGCTTTTATAAAAACAGTGCCGGTTCCTTAAGCTGGACAATGGGAGAACCTGTTTCAGAGACCGTTTCCAACAGCGGCAATACCCTTACACAAGGGTTTCAACAGGGATCGTATTCGGTAGCAACAGTTGTTGATGAGTTAGCTCAGCCAGCTACTAATATATCTGTAGGTCCTAACCCCGTCACTTCATTGTTAAATGTCAGAAGCGACTCCAGCGATCCTATCCGTGCAAAGACAATTGATATGCAGGGTAAAATTGTTTATGAACAACTTTTCGAAAATGGACAAGGTCAGATAGATTTAAGCAATCTTTCAGATGAAATTTATATTTTAGAAGTTTATGACAAGGAGGGAAACAGAATAAAAGTATTTAAAATACAGAAAGTAGATTAACAACATTTAATAATTCAAAATGAAAAAACAGTTAGGATTTATTTCGGTACTTCTGTTCGTATCGTGCACGTGTACATTTGGGCAGGCGCCTCAGTCATTCAAGTATCAAACTAAAGCAAAAGATGCTTCAGGAAATAATATAGTGAACAAAAGTGTATCGTTCAGGATGAGTATAGTACAAGGTACTATGTCAGGCGCTATAGTTTATAAAGAAACCGATACTGCAACTACAAACCTGTATGGCCTGGCTACTTTAGATATTGGAAATGGCACAGTCATTAAGGGAAGTATGTCTGCAATTAACTGGAGTAATGGACCTTATTTTATTAAAATAGAATTTGACCCAAATGGTGGAAGCAATTTTACGTTAATGGGAATATCACAAATGTTATCGGTGCCCTATGCGCTATACTCACAATCAACTGGTGCCGTATATTCTAAAACGCCGGGACAGGGAATGATCCTTACTTCACCTAATGGCAATTGCTGGCAAATAACTGTTAGTGATACCGGTGTCATTACGGCTGCAGCTGTTACGTGCCCATAATCTTTTCATTCTAACAAGGGAGCTAATCGTTTTCCAATAAGTTCAATCGAATTCATGAGTTTTTTGTGCGGTAAAGCTGCATTGTCCATTTGAAATGTGAATCTTGAAATTCCGCCAAGGGCGGCGCTATGTCTTAGAATTTTGGCGGCCAGCTCTTCGGGACTACCAACCAATAGGGCACCTAATGGCCCATTTTGAGCATTAAATCTTGAAGGGGTAACGGGTGGCCAGCCCCTCTCCTTTCCGATTCGTGTAAAAGTTTCAGCATAGCCAGGGTAATAATCTGCAATTGCTTCTTCTGCGGAATTCGCCACATACCCAAGCGAGTGTAAGCCTACTTTTATTTTTTCGGGTGTATGTCCTGCTTTTGCACCAGCTTGTCTGTATAAGTCTACCAGGGGCCTGAACCGGTGCGTTTCTCCTCCAATTACCGCCACCATCAGCGGTAGCCCAAGTGCGCCGGCACGTATAAAGGATTCCGGAGTACCACCAACACCTAACCAGATTGGTAAAGGATGTTGCAGGGGCCTTGGGTAAATGGATTGATTATTGAGTGCAGGACGGAATTTTCCTGACCAGTTGACGATCTCATTTTCACGAATGTTTAGCAACAGGCCGAGTTTTTCTGAAAAAAGTGCATCATAATCCTGGAAGCTAAAACCAAACAGCGGAAAAGCTTCTGTAAATGAACCCCGTCCTACCACCATTTCTGCCCGGCCCTGAGAAATCAAATCAAGAGTTGCAAAGTTTTGAAATACCCTCACCGGATCGGCGGCACTTAATACGGTTACGGCACTTGTAAGCCGAATATTTTTTGTACGTGCAGCTGCAGCAGCGAGAATCAAAGAGGGTGCTGAATCCAGAAATTCTTTGCGGTGATGTTCCCCTATACCAAAAACATCCAGACCCACTTTGTCTGCATGTTCAATTCTTTCAAGCAATTCGGCCATAGCATGCATATTGCTGATGGCATTTGCCGGATCATTGTCAGTGTCTTTGACGGGTGTTGCAGCAGCGAAACTGTCAATTCCTATTTCCATAATTCTCTTCATTCATCAGACCTTCCAGTCCACCGCTTTTATTACATCCGCCTGCCTGGGGAAGATTTTAGTTGTGAGTACGCGGTGAACTTCCTCATCCATATCGGCACAGCAATCAGCAAGAACAGTGATTCTGTAATCTTTATCTGATGCTTCACGCAAGGTGGATAATACCACCCCGCTGGTGGCGATGCCCGAAAGTACTATGTGTTTTATTCCTTTCGATCTTAACACTACTTCGAGGTCGCTTCCTGTAAATGCACTGACACGTTTTTTGGTTACAATAAGGTCTGATGTTTGTGGTGCAACAGATGAATGCACGCGGGTCGCCTCTTCATTATCAAAATCCCTCCCACTGGTCTTTAAGGTGGAAAACATTTTATTTTCCGGGCTGGCTTCAGGATATCCTTTTCTAAATCCAATGACCACATAGATTACAGGTATATTGTTGCTTCGGGCTGTTTGAATTGCTGTATTAATAGAGTTCGTAAGTGGTTTACTGTCTGTCAGCATTTTTACGGTAGCTTCCTGAACATCCATTACTAACAAGGCAGTATTTTGATTGTTTGGTTCCATTGCTTAATTTGTATATTTATATAAAATGTCTTTGAATGATTAAACGTATATTTATTCTTCTCCCCGCTTTCCTGTTGGGTACTTGTTTAGTTGCCCAAACGATACTTGGTGTTGATGTTTCTTCCTATGAAGGTACTATTAATTGGGTGAGTGTAAAATCAGCGGGATATACTTTTGCTTTTGCCAAAGCTACCGAAGGTGTAGGACTTACAGATGCTTATTTCGTTGGTAATGAAGTGAATGGTACTGCTGCAGGTATGATCATGGGTGCTTACCATTTTGCCCATCCGGAGAATAATACTGCTACAGCTGAAGCGAATTATTTTCTGAGTATAGCAGGGCCCTATATCAAAGCTTGTCACCTACCTCCTGTCCTTGATCTGGAAGATCCTCCAACCGGCCCTAGCCTATCGGCCTTTTTTACTTCTGCTCAGTTAACAAGCTGGGTTCAGCTTTGGATGTCAACGGTTCAAAGTGCTACAGGGATTGCACCCATTATCTATATAGGTCCAAGTAATGCAGCTTACGTTAACAGTTCCTTAAATACTATAGGGTTATGGATTGATGATTATAACAGCAGCCCAACAACACCTCCTCCAAACATCGGAGTTTGGAAGAGCTGGGATTTTAAGCAATACTCCTGGACCGGAACTGTGCCTGGAATCAGTGGCAGCAATGCTATTGATATGGATGTTTTTAACGGGAGCATGAATCAATTTAATACATTAGCAGGATGCAATGCAGTATTGGCGGATTTCACTTCAAATGTAAGATCAACCTGTCCGGGATCATCCGTCAGCTTTACTGATAAAAGCACAACTACCGGAATCATTACCGGGTGGAAGTGGACATTTTCAGGTGGCAACCCTGATACTTCCACAATGCAAAACCCGGTTGTTCAATACAGTTCTCCAGGCATCTACAGCGTTAAAGAAGTTGTGACGAGCTCCTCTGCAGGTAAAGATTCGCTCACCTATGTGTCCTGCATTAATATTGCTGCAAGCGCATCACTTCCTCTTGTTGAAAGTTTTCAATCTTCTGTCTTTCCTCCACCCGGATGGTATTCGAATTTGCCAAAATCAACGGACAGTATCTGGGAATTATGCACAACAACGGGTTACAGCAGTACACAGTGCATGTATTTTCCTGCCAATTGCGGACAAACAGTAAATATTACCGGCGAAAGGCAGGAGATTTTTACCCCTAATTTCAATTTTGTCAATGCTACGAAATCTGAAATGTGGTTTGATGTGGCTTATGAACCCAGTACAGTTCCTACCTATAGTGATACGCTTGAAATCTATTCTTCTGTTGATTGCGGGGCTACCTGGAAGAGTATCTACTCCAAAGGCGGTATGACACTTTGCACAACCGGGAGTAGTACAGGGGCTGGTACCGATACGGCCGGCAGCCACGGAAAGGGTTGTTTTGTGCCCCCCAGCCTGAAAGCATGGAGGACAGATTCTATCAATCTTACCGCTTTGAATGGACAGCCGAATGTGATGTTCTCATTTGAAAATCGTTCTGGCTGGGGTAATATTATTTATCTTGACAATATTAATATCACAGGCAATAAGTCAACTGGGATTGAGAACATAACCGGCATGGCTGAGGTAAAAGTTTATCCTAATCCAAACACCGGTTCTTTTTTTATTTCGTTTTCAGACAAATTTCAGGAAAGGGTTTATTTAATGCTATATGATGTATGGGGCCGGCAGGTTTATTATACGGCTGTTAATTCTGCTGTAACCCAGCTTAATCCGGAAGTTAAAGCAGGTGTTTACTTTTACAGAGTCCTGACAGACAAGGGCGATCAGTTTATTTCAGATGGTAAGATTATCATTCAGCAGTAGTGGGATGAATTATTCTGTTTTATTTTTACTCAATCGCGTTTATGAATAAACTCTATTCGCTTGCCCGCAAAGCAAAAACATCTTCTTTCTATTTGTGGTTACTGAATCTGGTGTTGCTTCGTGCTATTCCTTTCAACAAGCCCCACCGTCTAAAGATTTCTGCTATTTCCGATACTGAAATTTCCGTTACCGCCTTTAACAAGCGGTATAATCAGAATCACATCAAGGGAATTCACGCCTGCTTACTGGCTACTTTGTGTGAATATGTATCGGGTCTGAGTCTCACGATGCATTTGCCGGCCAATGAATACCGCATTATACTTAAGACGATACAAATGACCTATCACTATCAGGCCAAGCTGGATGTATCAGTAAAATTTAAACTTGACAGGGAGGAAATTGAGAAAGCAATTCTGGTTCCTTTAAAGACAGAAGATGCTGTATTCAGGGAATTTACGGTTGATGCTTACGATACTGCCAGTAATCATATTTGCACTGGTTTAATTAACTGGCAGATTAAAGCCTGGAAGAATGCTAAACTGAAGATCAGCTGAAAGGCCTGTAAATCTTATTCAGTTTATGCTTAAACATACTTTACAACTCTACAAAACCTCATTCACCGGGCTTTCCAGGCAGACCTGGCTGCTTTCGCTTGTTATGTTAATTAACAGAAGCGGAACAATGGTTGTGCCTTTTATGACCTTGTACCTCACAGGGAAAGGCATGCACAGGACTTTAAGCGAAGCCGGCACTGTCATGGGATTGTTTGGTCTTGGTGCCATCATTGGTGCCTGGATTGGAGGCAGGCTTTCTGATAAAATTGGATTTCATAAGATACAATTGGCTACTCTTTTTATGGGAGGAATTATGTTTATTGTTTTGGGACAGATAAAGTCATACGAGCTGATTTGCATTGCTACTTTTGTTTTAAGTCTGGTTAATGAGGCCTTCCGGCCTGCCAATTCTTCTGCGGTTGCTTTCTACAGCAAACCGGAAAACAGGACACGGTCTTACTCTTTAAACCGGCTTGCTATAAATCTGGGCTGGGCTGTGGGCGCTTCTTTGGGAGGTCTGATCGCTTCTTATAATTATGAACTGTTGTTCTGGATAGACGGAGGAACTAATCTGGGAGCGGCCTTGCTTTTGTTTTATTATTTAACTCCATCCGGCAATTCTGAGAAAAGCGTCAAGGGTTTGTCTGAAGAAATTGAAATGAATGTGTCTCAAAAAAATGAAAGCTCCGCCCTCCTGTCAAATCCTGCCCGCTCTGCCTATCAGGATAAAATTTACCTTGGATTTATTTTTCTGGTAAGCCTTTTTGCTTTTTGTTTCTTTCAGTTATTCACGACCGTTCCAAAATACTTCCGTGATAACCTGCATCTGACGGAGCGTTTTATTGGATTTACCATGGCATTGAACGGGCTGGTAATTGTTGGTACTGAAATGATTTTAGTTTACAGTCTGGAGGGCAAGAAAAATAATCTGGTTTATATTATTTTTGGAATGCTCATTTGTGCAGCGGCCTATTTGTCTTTATTAATCCCGGGTTCTGCCAGACTAATTGTTATCCTTATGATCCTTTTAATATCCGCAGGTGAAATATGTTCCATGCCTTTTATGAATTCCTTCTGGACGCTTCGCTCAAATGAAGGAAACAGGGGACAGTATGCTGCCCTTTATACGATCGCCTGGGGAACAGCCCAGACTTTGGGTCCTTATTTATGTGCCCATCTGGTTGATGCGACCAATTTTAAGGTGCTGTTTGCTTTCATGGGAGGGTTGCTGATGCTGACCGCATTTGGCTTCTACAGATTGAATAGACTGGAGGGTGGTTGAGTTTAAATCAGAGATAAATAATTTAGAGTAAAGCGACTAATTCGGTTATTTCCTTCAATAGTACTTCATCTTTAATCCGGAACACTCCATCAACCTCATATAGTTGATCATTGAATTTACTAATGACTACTTTGCCTGTTACCGAAGCACCTAAACGTTTTAAAATTGTTTCTGCATGAATTATAGAATTAGCACCACCCCCAACGGCTGAGGTGCTGAATAATACAATATTTTTGTTTTTCAGAATTTTATAATTCTTGTCTGCTCTGGAGAGCCAATCCATACTGTTTTTAAAAACTGCCGGAATGGAGCCGTTGTGTTCCGGTACGGAAATTACCAATGCATCCGTTGCGTCAATTCGTGCTTTTAATTTTAATGTATTCTCAGGAATTCCTTCTTTTTGCTCCGTTTCGATAGAATAGATGGGCATAGGGAAATCCCGAAGACTTATAATTGTATTCTCAGATTGCTTAAATAACTCTGAAACAGCTGTGATTAAACTTTGATTAATTGATTTAGGGCTGTTGCTGCCTGAGAAAAACAATACTTTTTTCATATTAGTGCTCCTTGGTATTGAATGCAAATGTAACTTTTTCACATTTAGGGGGACACAGATTTAATTATATTTGGCCTAACCTTAATTAAATGCGTAACCCTGAATTAAGAATTGCGGAGAAGCTTGCGGCAGAGAATTTGCTGTCTCAGGAACAGCTATCAGTCATTTCAGCGCAGTACAAGAACAAACGCTTTTCCCTTCACTGGGAACTGCGCACCCTTTTGTATCTGGGAGTTTCTTTATTTGCAGCAGGTATCGGTATTCTGGTGTATAAAAACATAGACAGCATTGGCCATCAGGCAGTCATCGCTTTTATTGCGATGCTTTGTGCGGCATGCTGGATTTATTGCATTAAAAAGGGCTTGCCGTTTACCAGGCTGGAAGTTATTCACCCTTCTCCCTTCTTTGATTATATTTTACTGCTTGGCTGTTTGCTGTTTGTGACACTTGAAACGTATTTGCAATATCAGTACACTATTTTCGGTGAACACTACAATCTGGCAACACTTGTACCTGTACTGCCTTTTTTTTATTTTGCTTACCGATTTGATCACAAAGGGGTTTTGTTAATGGCGTTGACAGCCATAGCGGGAAGTATAGGACTGACAGTGACTCCCCTGAACCTGATTAACGGTAATAATTTTTCTTCTTTTAACCTTATCACGACGGCCATCGTTTTTGCTTTGCTCTGTGCCGGACTGGGGCGTTATTTGTTTGAAGTCAATGTGAAGAAACATTTTACTTTCACCTTTTATAATTTTGCAGTTCATATTGCATTTGTGTCTGCTTTGGCGGGTCTTTTCACCGAGCATCTGCCGTTTGTTTTTCTTCCTTTACTTTGTTTCTTTGCTTTCGCGGGTTATAGCTATGCCAAAATGGAAAAATCACTTTATTTCTTTCTCATTACCGTTATTTACGTTTATATCGGCCTGACTTATCTGATTTTTAATTTCTTAATTACATCGCACAATTCCGGTGATGGGGTCTTTTATATAGCAATGGTATATTTTGTATTGAGTTGCGTCCTGTTTATTAAGATTTTCCGTAATTACAGGAAATTATTGAATATGCCTGAATGATCGCTTACGATAAGAAAAATATGGAAGCTTTGGAAATCCGGCAATTGGCGGAGAGCTGGTTTGCGTCTGGTCTGATTGATGAGCCCACAAAACTTGCTATTTTCAATAGCTACCCAAAATTATACAAGTCAACTAAACCCTTAGTTCAGGTGGGATTATTTTTATTCACCTTATTGGCGACTCTGGCCTCTGCAGGTCTGATATTGGTGTTTTTTGGTACCGGAGGGGGTGAATTGGCTGTTGGATACGGGCTTGTTTTTTTATTTTTTCTCTCGGTTTTTCTGCTTGAATATCTAATACGTGTAAAACATATTTTTAAGTCTGGTGTGGATACAGCGTTGCTTTATTTTTCTGTTTCAACATTGATTATTGGGCTCATCCTGATTATTGATCATTCCTCTGATTACCAGGCGCTTGTTTTTTTTATTGCTTTTATTATCCTTTCCGTGAGCAGTATCCGGTATACAGATGCCTTCCTGTCAGGGGCTGCTTATATCAGTTTGCTGGGTTTCCTGTACCAGATTCTCATCAGTGTTGGTTTCAGGGTTATGCCTTTTGCTTTTATGCTGATCTCCTGCGGGATTTATTTTCTTGCGTATCGTAAACAGAACGATGTGAGTCTTCGTTTCTGGCGAAAGAACCTGCAGTTCATTTGTTTGTTAAGCCTGCTCAGTTTTTATCTGGCTGGAAATTATTTTGTCGTCAGGGAAGCGGGCGAGGTGCTGATGAATACATACCTCCCGATGGGTGAAGATATTCCACTGGCAATTGTATTTTATTTGTTTACAGCCATCATCCCATTGA
>JABDEY010000003.1 GCA_013286805.1 Bacteroidota bacterium
GCTGGTCACGACCGGAGTTGGCTTTACTGTCACTACATAGTTAAAGGCAGGCCCTACACAGCCGTTTGCACCTGTTGGAGTGATTACGTAGGTGACAGCTACAGGTGCCAGAGTGGTATTAATGAGTGTTTCTGCTATGGGGTTAGCAACCTGGCCTGCTACTGTTGCATTGCTAACACCTGCTACAGCAACTCTGCCCCAGCTAAAGGTAGTAGTACCCAAGCCACTGGTGATGGTATAGCTCTCAGCCACTCCAGAGCAGATCGTGTTGGCGGCAGCACTGGTTACTACCGGAGTTGGATTTACTGTTACTACATAGTTAAAGGCAGGCCCTACGCAGCCGTTTGCACCTGTTGGAGTGATCACATAAGTGACAGCTACAGGTGCCAGAGTGGTATTAATGAGTGTTTCTGCTATGGGGTTAGCAACCTGGCCTGCTACTGTTGCATTGCTAACACCTGCTACCGCAACTCGTCCCCAGCTAAAGGTGGTAGTGCCTAAGCCACTGGTGATGGTATAGCTCTCAGCCACTCCTGAGCAGATCGTGTTGGCGGCTGCACTGGTTACAACAGGAGTTGGATTTACTGTCACTACATAGTTAAAGGCAGGCCCTACGCAGCCGTTTGCACCTGTTGGAGTGATCACATAAGTGACAGCTACAGGTGCCAGAGTGGTGTTGATCAGTGTTTCTGCGATTGGGTTAGCTACCTGGCCTGCTACTGTTGCATTGCTCACTCCTGCTACCGCAACTCTTCCCCAGCTAAAGGTGGTGGTGCCTAAGCCGCTGGTGATGGTATAACTCTCAGCTACTCCCGAGCAGATCGTGTTGGCGGCTGCGCTGGTTACTACCGGAGTTGGATTTACTGTTACTACATAGTTAAAGGCAGGCCCTACACAGCCGTTTGCACCCGTTGGAGTGATCACATAAGTGACAGCTACAGGTGCGAGTGTGGTATTGATCAGTGTTTCTGCTATTGGGTTAGCTACCTGGCCTGCTACTGTTGCATTGCTCACTCCTGCTACAGCAACTCTTCCCCAGCTAAAGGTAGTAGTACCTAAGCCGCTGGTGATGGTATAACTCTCAGCTACTCCAGAGCAGATCGTGTTGGCGGCAGCACTGGTTACTACCGGAGTTGGATTTACTGTTACTACATAGTTAAAGGCAGGCCCTACGCAGCCGTTTGCACCTGTTGGAGTGATCACATAAGTGACAGCTACAGGTGCCAGAGTGGTATTAATGAGTGTTTCTGCTATGGGATTAGCAACCTGGCCTGCTACTGTTGCATTGCTCACACCTGCCACAGCAACTCTTCCCCAGCTAAAGGTGGTGGTGCCTAAGCCACTGGTGATGGTATAATTTTCAGCCACCCCTGAGCATATCGTTGTTGCTGCTGCACTGGTCACGACCGGAGTTGGATTTACTGTTACTACATAGCTAAATACAGGTCCTGCGCAAAGGCTCGGTCCCGGACCAGTAGGGCTGATCAGGTAAGTGACGGCAACAGGTGCCAAAGTAGTGTTGATCAGGGTTTCTGCTATTGGGTTAGCTACCTGACCCGGTGGAGCAACAGCATTGCTGATACCCACTACGGCAGCTCTTCCCCATGTAAAGGTGGTACCTGCTGTTGCGCTGGTAATGGTATAACTCTCTGCTACTCCCGAGCAGATAGTCGTAGCCGCAGCGCTGCTGACAGTTGGTGCTGGATTTACCGTTACTACGTAAGTAAACACAGGGCCTGGGCAATTGGTGGGAGCCGGGCCTATAGGGGTAATCAGGTAAGTGACAGCCACGGGACTAGCGGTTGTGTTGACAAGTGTTTCATTGATAGGATTAGTTCCCAGTGGTCCTGCTGCAGCATTACTGATTCCTGCCACGACAGCCCTGGTCCAGCTAAAAGTCGTACCTGCCAAAGCACTTGTGATCGTATAGTTTTCAGCTACACCGCTACATACAGAACCTGTTGCGGCACTATTCACAGTTGGTAAAGGATTCACCGTTACCGTTACAGTAACCGGAGCTGCAATACAACCGTTATCAAAAGCATTGACTGTATAAGTTGTTGTAATAGCAGGAGTAGCAATGGGGTTAGCTTTAGAAGGATCATCCAGACTGCCGGCAGGAGCCCAGGCATAAGTCGCACCTACCGGCCCGATAGGGTGGGCACCAAGGGTAACGCTACTACCAATACACATAGTTTGATTTGGACCCGCATCAATTTTAAAGGGAGCTGGGCGTCGTGTAGGAATAAAACAAGCATTGAGAAACACACGTTCTCCGTTAATACCTGCCTGGGTACCAACCGTACTGTAATCATGCCCTCCCATATAGAACACATTGCCTCCGGCAGAGTCAGCCTGATTCAGGTGCGCTGAGTAAACCTTAATATTGACATTACTTGGTTCCTGAACGCAAAAATACCCTCCATTATTCCATGTTCCGGAAAGAGACTGAAAGTCTGCCAATGCTCCTGCATCATCATCCATAACACCCTGGAATTGCATAATTGCCATATCCGGATTGCTGTATGCCACCGAAGCCAAGCCATTATTTTCGCCAATTCCGGTAGGAGTCATGAAATGGTGATTGGCTTCGTAGGTCTCTACGCCTTTACATTCTGTGAAAAAATTTCCGCCAGAATTCACGAAATTCTTAACAAATGTTGTAAAGTTTATTTTGTTAGGCGTTGGAGTGATGCTACCACAAGAACCACCAAGACCGCAGAGTGTGTCCCAGTGAGCCTCTGTGCACATCGTATAGCATTGAGAAAGCCCAGGAAATCCACCTGCTGACTGAACATCATATGCCGGATAAAGTCCTCCGCTTCCAATCTGAGTCATCCCGGCGTCCGTAAAATAGGAAATAGGAACATTGTCAAATCCCCCGTCGTTAAGAACAGATACTTTAATGGCTTGATTTAATGTGTAACGCACATCAACTGTAATGTTCCCCCCTGTCAATTGAAATACATTAACTTGATTTGTTCCGGGAGTAAGTGTAGCCTCGTATGCTGCGATTACCTGGGCTGCTGTAAGCCCTGTAGAATAAAAGGGTGTATTGATGTATTGAGGATCAACAATAAATGCGCTGGCACTAAAATTTCTAACAGTGGCTGCCCCAGCAGGTAATGGGAAATATTTAATGGTATTAGCTGAAAAGTCAACAGCATCTTTTGCCTTTCCTGATAAAATCACCCAATGTACCGGTATATTATTTTGAACAAAGGCATTGATCAAGCCATACGCTTTTAAATTGAACTTGCCGCCACTGTTCAGCTGATTGGTATTATCCATGGCAACAATCAATGCACCTGTTGTGATTAACGTAGGATTTGAAGCAGGATTGGGAAGGTCTGGTCTGCTACAGGTAGCATTTGTAATGATGCGTGTACCCGGAGGATTTGGTGTACTTATAATAGATTCAGTAGTCCCTCCCATGACAAATGAAGAAAGGGAAGCATCTAACTGATCTCCGACGTTTGCTGAACCCGGAACTGCATAATGAAGATAGAAGTAGTAGGTTCCGGGTTTTGTTAATGCAGCGGTTCCGTTTATTGTAAATGCGCCATTGGGGCTTGCAAAAGACCCGAACAGTGTTTTAACAGCAAACTGCGGCCTTGCGCCAACATTGTATTCCGGAATGGTATCTGTAAAATAAAGGTTAGCAGCTGTAATGTTCGTCAAAGGGTTTTGAGAAAAACCTGCATCACCAACGGTACTGAAATTGAACTGGGTGATATCAACACAGCTGCTTCCGGAAACTGTTACTGCAATTTGCAGAATATCATCATCCGCATCGGCACAATTAAGATTGATCGGGCCGGTTGAATACTGGGTGACGGCGCTTGATACATAGGTGAGGGGATTCAATGCTGTTATTGAAACATCACTTATACTGGTACATGCACCATTGGTTATCGTCCAACGTAAAGTAGCAACAGCGCCAGAAACTAAACCTGTAACGGTAGAAGTTGGGGAAGATGGAGTAGTAATGGTCGCTACTCCTGATACAAGTGACCAGGCTCCAATACCCACTCCTGGTGCATTGGCAGCCAGAGTAGTTGAGGTAGTGCCGCAAAGGGTCTGATCGGGACCGGCATTGGAGGTTGTTGGGGGTACACCAGCCATAGGTTTTATTGTACATGTTGAAACAGAATTAGCACATGGTGCATTTACAATCGTCCATTGAAAAGTTGTGGTAGTTCCAACAGTGAGGCCGGTAACATCTGAACTTTCAGAGCTTGGGGTTACGATGGTTACTCCACCACAATTGGCTGTACAAGTCCAGGTTCCAACGCCGACCAAAGGAAGATTACCAGCCAACGTGGCAGTAGTAGTACAAGGTGTTTGATTAGGGCCTGCAACTGCAACTGTCGGTGGTAGTGCTTCTGTGATAGACATGGCCGAAGAAAGGGAGCAAGTTCCTCTTGTAGTTGTCCAAAGTAAGTCGGCAGTAGTCCCTGGCACAAGGCCCGTCACTCCGGAAGTAGGTGATGTTGGAGTTGTAATTGTTGCGGTTCCGGAAGTAACTGACCACAAACCTGTGGTTGGTAATACAACAGGGTTAGGGGTAGCTGCAAGTGTAGCTGTTGTGAGGTTACAATGAGTCTGGTTTGGTCCGGCCGCTGCCGCCGTAGGATTGGCAACTCCTGTTACAACCACATTACTGGATGATGCAGCGCATGGGGCATTTGAAATGGTCCATTTAAATGTAGTTGCAGTTCCAACCGCAATTCCGGTAATGCCAGAATTAGCAGTGGTATTGGCAGTAATTCCAACTCCCCCGCAATTGGTAATACAGGTCCATAATCCAGCTCCGGTCACCGGAATGTTGCCGGCAAGGGCTGAAGCTCCACCTCCACAAACGTTAAAAGCAGGGCCTGCTACAGATACTGTAGGTGGAGCAGTTGAAGTAAAGTTCATAGATGAAGAAAGTGAACATGTACCACGTGTCGTGGTCCAGGTGAAGACGACAGTGGTACCGACTTCTATTCCGGTCACGCCGGAATTATTTGCTGAGGGGGTAGTAAGTGTTGCGGTTCCGGAAGTAACAGACCAGAGACCCGTAGTTGGCAATACAACGGCGGTTGCATTAAGAGTACCGCTTGTAACATCACAATTATTTTGATCTGCCCCTGCAACTGGAGCAGTTGGAAGAGGAGCGCCGGTTACAACTACGGTACTGGATGAACTGCATGAGCCGTTTGTAATGGTCCACTGAAATGTTGTTGCAGTTCCAACCGCAATTCCGGTTATTGCGGAAGTAGGAGATGCTGGGGTTGTAATACCGACTCCTCCACAATTGGCAGTACAGGTCCATAACCCGGCACCAACAATAGGTGTATTGCCAGCAAGGGTTGATGCGCCACCACCGCAAACGTTAAAAGCAGGACCAGCAACAGAAGCTGTTGGCGGAGCATCTACAGTTATGGTCATAGGTGAGGAAAGGGTACATGCACCACGTGTTGTTGTCCAAAGCAAATTGGCAGAAGCCCCTACAACAAGGCCTGTCACTCCGGAAACAGGTGATGTGGGAGTTGTAATTGTTGCAGTCCCGGAAGTAACTGACCATGCACCAGTAGTTGGCAAAACAACCGGGTTAGGAGTAGCGTTAAGTGAAGTGGTTGTAACGTTACAAAGATCCTGATTTACTCCTGCATTAGGAACTGTTGGATTAGCGACACCTGTTACCTGCACCGTACTGGATGATGGAGCACATGAACCATTTGAAATGGTCCATTGAAATGTGGTAGTGGTTCCAACCGGAATTCCTGAAAAACCATTTGTTGGAGATGTTCCGGGTGCAGTGATAGTCACGCCTGCACAATTGGTTGTACACGTCCATACTCCTGCTCCAACAATTGGTGTATTGCCTGCGAGGTTGCCACTGCCGCCACAGGCATTAAAGGCAGAACCAGCGTTAGATGCAGTTGGGGGAGCAATAGTAGTATAATTCACAGTTCCATCGCCAAAAGTATTTGTTCCACCACTGGTATTTGGAATGGTCATCACAAGTGCAGCGGAAGTACCGGCAGGCATATTTGTAATGTTATTAAGAACTACCGTAAATGTCTTATTTTTAGCAACAGCAATCGGGGCCAGAAAAGTTATCACGGTGGCTGACACATTTGTTATCACACCAATGTTGGTACCATTGTATTGGCTACCATTTCCTGTAACACAGGTATTTGCATTCGTTCCTGCAGGAAAGGTAATTGTAACCAAAGCTCCAAGAGCCATCGGCGCATTGTTACTATTAGGTGTCGTTCCTGATAAGGTATATGTTGCAAGTACACCCTGGCAGTTATTGGATAAGGAAATGCTGTTCCAGGGCACCGTAAAACTGGCAGCACAAACCCTCTGCACCCCGCCACATAAGCAGCAGACAACAATAAATCCAGCTAGAAAGTATTTGGGTACCTTTAATAGCATTTTAATCTGTTATGACTGAAACCATACTTATGGGGTATAATACTAATTAACAGATAGATAGCTATTATACGTAGTTAGGCTTCAATATGTTTCAAATATAAGGAAATAAACGCATATTTTCTTACATTGGTAAGTAAAGGAGTAGTTATGACCTGAATATTGACCCTTTTTCAGATACCTGAGAGCAGGAAGAAAAAAGCGGAAACGAGGAGTTCTCAAAAAAAAGCGGAGGAAGAGGGATTCGAACCCCCGGTAGTGTTACCTACAACAGTTTTCAAGACTGCCGCGTTAAACCGCTCTGCCATTCCTCCGCGACAAAAGTAGAATATTTTTCTGTTTTGGGGCTAAAAATTGTGAACTTCGTATGAAATGCAAAATTTCGGAGGTTCATATTCAAAAAAATACAAAGTCGTCCGCCTTTACTTATTTGTACTTCTGTCTTTGATTTTTTTTTCCCAATTTATTCTCGCAGGGAGTTTGTCTGCATTTTTGGGGTATTCTGCTTTTTTTTCTACTCAGAAGGGCCCTTATATTGAAACGTATCTGACGGTGATGGGGCAAACTGTTGTTTACAAAAAAAAACCAAATGGAAAGTATCAGGGTACAATAAGTATAACTATGTTATTCAGGCAAAATGATACAATTAAGGCAGTTCGCAAATACAACCTTCATAGTCTGGAAATTGAAGATACACTGAGGGGAAGGGTTAATTTTATTGATGAGCAGCGTTTTTTTATGAAGGAAGGGATTTATGATTTCGAGCTGCAGATTGCTGACAAAAATAGTTTGTTGCAGCCTTATAAGTATTCCCAAAAAATTGAAATCAGGTATGATGAGCAAAAAATGGCACTCTCTGATATTGAATTTCTTGAATCTTATTCCAGGTCCGTCACTCCAACTATTTTAACCAAGAATGGCTATGATCTTATACCCTATGTTTCTGAAATTTATCCAAAGAACCTTAGCCGGCTTTCGTTTTATTGTGAGGTATATAATGCAGCTAAAATTTTAGGTGATAGTGAAAAATTTGTAACGTTCTACACGATTAAGTCAGTTGATTCAATGAAAATTATTTCAACTACTATTTCGGATAATGTTCCAAAAAAGGCAATTGCTGATTACAGAAGTTTTTCAAAACAAAAAGCAGCACCCATAAACGGGATCTTAGCATCATTTGATATAACTAATTTATATTCAGGTAATTATAATATATTTATTGAAGTGAAAGATAAAGAAAATAATTTGCTGGTTAGTAAAAGCCGGAATTTTAAACGTGAAAATCCCATTCCCTTAATCAGTTCTCCTTATATGGGTAATTCGGTTAAGGATGGTATGATTCCTGCTTCATTTGCTTTCCGTCTTAGAAACAGGGATTCCTTAAATGAATTTGTAAATAGTTTAAGGCCCATTGCACAGGCTTCAGAGAAAAAAATTATTGACGAAAATCTTAAAGATACAGGAATTGAGTTGTTGCAGCAGTTCTTTTTCAACTTCTGGAAAGCGCGCAATGCTTCTAATCCTGAAGGGGAATGGAATACATATTATGCGGATGTGAGAAAGGTAAATAAGTTGTTCGGTTCATTAAATATCAAAGGTTATAATGCGGACAGAGGGCGGGTATATTTGCAATACGGGGAGCCTTACAGCCGTATTCCCGGGGATAATAGTGTTGGCGTGTACCCATATGAAATCTGGAAATACAATAAGATAGGAAATCAAACCAATGTGCGGTTTATTTTTTACGATCCGGATTATTCCAACAATTATTTCGTTTTGCTTCATTCTGATGTGCGCGGGGAACCGAATAATGAGCAATGGCAGGCTGTTCTGCAGAAACAGAACCAATTAAACGGGAGTCCGAACAATTCGTATGGAAACAGGGTACAGGAAGATTTCTTGAACTCTAAGTAGACTTGCATGCCAAGGGGCACGTTTAGCCTACTTTGTGCCCGAATGGGCCTAAATAAACTTAGCTTTGCAACAATGAGCAAGGTAGCAGTCGTAATCTTAAATTGGAACGGGAGGGCATTGCTGGAGCAATTTCTGCCTGCTGTGATTCAATTTAGCTCATCTGCTGAAATTATAGTTGCAGACAATAATTCGACGGACGATTCAGTAGAATTTGTTGAAACAAATTTTTCTACTGTAAGAATAGTGAAGAATTCTTCCAATGGGGGATATGCCAAAGGATATAATGATGCATTGAAGCAGGTGGAGGCGGAGTATTGTATTTTGCTGAATTCGGATGTGGAAGTTACTTCCGGATGGCTGGAACCTGTAATACGCATGATGGATGCAGACCTGTCTATAGTTGCTGCTCAACCTAAATTATTAGCATATAACCAAAAAGAACAGTTTGAATATGCAGGTGCTGCAGGTGGGTTTATTGATAAGTACGGTTATCCTTTTTGCAGGGGACGGATTTTTGATTCATACGAAAACGATTTTGGCCAATATGATGATTCCAGAGAGATTCATTGGGCCACAGGTGCTTGCTTATTTGTAAGAACTGCTGTTTTTAAAGCGGAAGGAGGTCTGGATGAGGACTTTTTTGCGCATATGGAGGAGATTGATTTATGCTGGCGCTTGAAGAACAGAGGTTTCAGGATTATGTATTGTGCTGAATCAGTGGTTTACCATGTTGGTGCAGGGACACTGGCTAAACACAGTCCTCATAAAACTTATTTGAATTTCAGGAATAACCTGATACTACTGTGCAAAAATCATTCCCGGCAATATTTCAGACTAAAGTTAGTATTGCGCATGCTGATGGATGGGATTGCCGGACTTAAATTTTTAGTTTCGGGAGATGCAGCTCATTGTATTGCTGTTATGAAGGCTCACATCAGTTTTTATTCCACCTTTCCAAAAACTCTGGCAAAGAGAAAGGAACTGAAAAAGGGGGTTGTGAAGTATTCTACCAGCGCTATTTATAATCGCAGTATTGTGGCAGATTATTACTTGAGGGGTAAGAAAAAATTTAGCGATTTGCGTTCTGATAAATTTCTTAATATCTGAAACTTTCAATGGCCAGCCTGTAGGAGTTCAGGCCAAAGCCGGAAATGATTCCTTTGCAAACAGCTGCTATCATTGAGTTTTTTCTGAATTCTTCACGTGCCTGAATGTTTGAAATATGTATTTCTATGACCGGAGATTTTATTGATGCTATGGCATCGGCAATTGCTACTGAAGTATGGGTATATCCACCAGCATTTAAGATGATGCCGTCATAAGAAAATCCTGTTTCCTGAAGTTTATTGATAAGTTCACCTTCAATATTGCTTTGATAATAATCTAATTCCATGCCGGGATAAAATGACTTTAGCTTTTCAAACCAAACTTCAAAGGATTGGTTTCCATAAATCGCAGGTTCGCGAATCCCCAATAAATTTAGATTCGGGCCGTTTATTATGATTAGCTTCATAGGTTAAATATACTGAAACTTGACAGATTTACGAATTGCGAAGCAATCATGAGCACCTGAGAAAGGCAAGTAGTGAATAATGTAAAGTTGGTTAGTATCAGTTAATGCCAGCGTTTGCGGTTTTCGGTTTTCGGAAACCTACCTGGGTTGGTATATAATGAAATCCACGGTTGGATGTAGAATTGCATAAAACATGATTTGGGAATCTTACATAAATGGGTTTAAATCCTATTTGAAATTAGAGAAGTCACTTTCCGGTAATTCTGTGGAAGCCTATTTGCACGATGTGGTTAAACTAACACAGTTTTTGGAATTGAAGGAATTCATACGAAAACCTGAGCAGGATAGTTCAGTTAATCTTTTGCCTGAAAATCTGAATCTGGATGTTTTGCAAAATTTTGTGAAATGGGTAAATGAATTGGGTATGTCTGCAAGCAGTCAAGCAAGGATGGTATCAGGTATTAAGGCTTTTTACAGTTATTTATTACTGGAAAATTGTATTTCTATTGACCCCACACAGCTTTTAGAAGCCCCGGCGAAGTCGCGTAAATTACCGGATGTGTTGACTGTTGCAGATATTGACGGACTGATTTCTGCAATTGATCTTTCAAAACCGGAGGGTCAAAGAAATAAGGCTATGCTTGAAACGCTTTATAGTTGCGGACTCAGGGTGAGTGAACTGGTGAATCTTAAAGTCTCGAATTTGTACCTGAAAGAAGGTTTTATTAAAGTGATTGGAAAGGGTGATAAGGAAAGACTTGTGCCCGTCGGGAGTATCGCAATAAAACAAATTAATATTTATCTGGATGAAGTAAGGTGTCATGTATTACCAATAAAGGGGTTTGAGGATGTTTTATTTTTAAACCGGAGAGGGAGGAAGCTTAGCAGGGTGATGGTGTTTACCATTATAAAGGTGTTGGCGCAGGCGAGCGGGCTGGAAAAACATGTTAGCCCGCATACTTTCAGGCATTCGTTTGCCACGCATTTAATTGAAGGCGGGGCCGACCTGAGGGCTATTCAGGAAATGCTGGGTCATGCTTCCATCACCACTACTGAAATTTATACGCATATGGACCGGCACTATCTGAGGGATGTGATTATCCAGTTTCATCCAAGGTCTTAATGGATGCATTCCAGATTAATGATGAGTCAATTTTTCCTCGAAATAACTTTTAAGGCCGCTTCTACAATGTTTATGGTATCAAGGCCGTATTTGGTCATCAGCTGATCGGGGGTACCACTTTCTCCAAAGCTGTCTTTTATTGCTACCATTTCGAGCGGGGCTGGAAAATGACCGGAAATAATTTGGGCTATGCTGTCTCCAAGTCCACCATTTTGCTGGTGTTCCTCAGCAGTGACTGCGCATTTTGTTTTACGCACACTCTGAAGGATGGCTTTTTCATCTATGGGTTTTATGGTATGGATGTTTATGATTTCGGCGCTGATCCCTTTTGCCTGCAATTCTTCACATGCTTCTATTGCTTTCCAAACTAAATGCCCGGTGGCAAAAATACTTACGTCGCTGCCTTCATTTAATACAATGGCTTTCCCAATTTCAAAGAGTTTGCCTGCTGGTGTAAAATTTGGAACTGCTGGTCGGCCAAAGCGAAGGTAAACGGGGCCAATGTAATCAGCGATGGCAAGCGTTGCGGCCTGCGTCTGGTTGTAATCACAGGGATTTATTACGACCATTCCGGGTAACATTTTCATCAGGCCTATGTCTTCTAATATCTGGTGGGTAGCTCCGTCTTCTCCAAGTGTAAGTCCGGCATGGGATGCGCAGATTTTTACATTTTTTCCAGAGTAGGCTACTGACTGGCGAATCTGGTCGTAAACACGGCCGGTTGAAAAATTAGCGAACGTTCCGGTAAATGGTATTTTGCCTCCGATGGTTAATCCTGCTGCTATGCCTATCATATTTGCTTCGGCTATTCCAACCTGGATAAAACGCTCCGGAAAATCTTTCAGGAATGCGTCCATTTTTAAGGACCCGGTTAAATCAGCGCAGAGTGCTACTACATTTGGGTTTTGTTTTCCAAGCGCATGTAGGCCGGCCCCAAAGCCGGAGCGGGTGTCTTTCTTTTCCGTGTAAGTGTATTTGTGGGTCATTTATTTAAAATTCGTTAAAAGTAAATTGTTCCTAATAAGAATCGTAACAAGTATTTGTATGAATCTGCTGTCGTTTATTAATACATTTTTATTGATACTGTAGAACCGGACTCGACTTTGAATTTTCGTTCTACGGTATAAATCGATTCTTTTGCTGACTTGGAACGCCATTCTGCCCTGTAATTACCAGGCTGCAAAACGATGTTTTCCTGAATCTGATTTTCCTGTAAGTTGCATACCCAGGTTAATTTGTTTTTCTCTTCTACGAAAAGGCTTCCTGGTCCTTCATTTGTCCTGGTAATAACTACCATTCCAGCCTGAGGTATTTCGAGGGTTGTGGTTTTACTTTGGGCGATGTCAATATTGGAAAGTGTAATACGCGGCAGGGTGAGGATTTCGAGGTCGTATTTCCCTACTATGTATTTCTCAACTTGTGTGAAGTCCTGAACATTGAGTGTTTGCATTTCTCCTCGTTTGCGAACGATGCATTTTAAAGTTTTATAGTTGTTAAAGGCTACTTTTAAACTTAATAAACCCTGTGGAGCATCCAGAGCAATAATATTGTGCTTGCCTGCAATAAGGGTAATATCATGTTTTTCAACAGGAGGAATGGTGTGCACTACCAGATGATAGGTTTGAACCGGGTCAAGGGTAAGTGTATCGGGTAAGCCTTTATTGTTGAGGGTGTGCATGTAATCATATCTGATAAGTCCGGAGGTCTCATCGTAAAATGTCATGTTGACATCTGTTTCAGTGGGCTTGCCTATCTGATCGAGTAAATTTACCTGGGCTGAGGTGTTGTTTAATGCCTGGGAAATAACGATGTTGAGAATATTCTTGAAGGTTTCTTCATTCGAGGCGTCGTAAAATTTTCCTATGCAGCCAAAAGAGTTTTTGAGGTTTTCATCCAGCCCGACTCCTATGATAAAAGGTTTGAGGATAATGCCTTTCCTTTGTAGTGAAAGTGATACGGCACAAGGGTCTCCGTCGCATTCTTCAATGCCGTCTGTTATCAGAATAATTATATTACGCACAGCAGGGCTTCCGGGTACAGGAAAGTCATCCCCGCATTGTTCAAGGGAATAGGCTATTGGTGTGGTTCCTCTTGGTACTATATCAACTAATTTTCGTTTGATGGCTGCTACGTTGGCGCGAATATCCGGATCAAAAGGAACTTCTAGTTTGGTGTCTTTGCAATCACGCTGTGGACGCAGGTTGTGTTGATGTCCATAGGCACGGAATGCTACTTCGAGGTGGTCAAAACTACGCAGGCTGTCAAGAAATTCTCCCAGCAGCCTTTTTGCAATGTCTATCTTCATTCCGCTTTGCCATTGGCCGAACATGCTGTAGGAAGCATCGAAGACAAAGAGTATGCGAGTGGTGGGTTTCACAGTTGGTTGTTGTGAACGTTGTGATTTAGGCTGGGCGATTGAGGTAAAGGGTGTGATAAGAGCTAAGAGAAAAAAAACAAAAGGCAAAAGAGCAGTAGACGAGCGAAAATACTTAATGGCTATTACAAAGCGAATTAAGGCAATTAGCCGGTGCCCAATTGAGCCAGTTTGTGTGAAAGTGGGCGCTCTAAAAGATAAACGAGTTAATAAATTCGATTGAAATGGATACATAAATTAATAATCTCCAAGTGTTTCCGGCAACTGAGACAAGGCCTTGGCAAGCTGATCGTCATTTGGGGCAACTCCATGCCATTTGTGAGAACCGGTCATGAAGTCCACACCAAAACCCATTTCAGTTTTCATGAGGATTACTACTGGTTTGCCTTTTCCCGAATGTTGCTGGGCAAGGTTTAATACATCAGAGACCTCCGGTAAATTATTCCCATTCATTTCGAGGACGTCCCATCCAAAGGCCAGCCATTTTGCTTTCAGGTCTCCAAGTGGCAGAACCTGATTTACATCTCCATCAATCTGACGTCCATTCCAGTCTACTGTGGAAATAAGGTTGTCTACCTTGTTTGCTGAGGCGAACATAATAGCTTCCCAATTTTGTCCTTCCTGCAATTCCCCGTCTCCATGGAGGGAATACACCAATCGGGAATCCTTATTCATTTTCTTTGCCAATGCTGCTCCTATCGCAACGGATAGTCCTTGTCCCAGGGAGCCAGAGGCAACGCGAACTCCCGGGATTCCTTCATGGGTTGCAGGATGACCCTGGAGACGTGAGTTTAGTTTACGGAAGGTGGATAGCTCTTTTACCGGAAAATAACCGGAACGCGCAAGCACGCTGTACCAGACGGGTGAAATATGACCGTTGGAAAGAAAGAATAAATCTTCCCCGATTCCATCCATGTTAAATTTTGCAGGATTGTGTTTCATTAATGAGAAATACAGGGTTACAAAAAATTCAGTACAGCCCAATGAAGCCCCGGGATGGCCTGAATTTACAGCATGAACCATTCTGACTATGTCCCGCCTGACCTGGGAGGTTATTTTTTTTAATTCTTCGGGAGATGACATAGTAAGAGCCTGTGAAGGCATATTAGAAACCTGTGAGGACATAGTCTTAATTAAGAAATCAAAAGTATCGTTTTTAATTTCTCCAGTTTTTAATGTTAATAACATTTATGGAATGTTGAAAACTGAAAATTTGGATAATGGTATCTTCGCCTTTTAAATTTAAAAAAACAATTTGCTGAAATTATGGCGTTAAAGTGCGGGATAGTGGGTTTGCCGAATGTTGGGAAGTCAACTTTATTTAATTGTTTGTCGAATGCCAAAGCTCAGGCGGCTAATTTTCCTTTTTGTACCATTGAACCGAATATTGGGGTGATTACTGTGCCTGATGAACGACTGACACGGCTTTCTGAATTTGTAAAGCCTGAACGGATTGTACCTACTACCATTGAGATTGTTGATATTGCCGGGCTTGTTAAGGGTGCAAGTAAAGGGGAGGGGTTAGGAAATCAGTTTCTGGGTAATATTAGAGAATGCAATGCGATTATTCATGTGCTGCGTTGTTTTGATGATCCCAATGTGGTGCATGTGGATGGGTCGGTCAATCCGGTTCGTGATAAGGATGTTATTGATACGGAGCTTCAGTTAAAGGATATTGAAAGTGTAGACGGGAAAATCCGCAAGGTGGAGAAGCTTGCAAAAGCGGGTGTTGACAAGGATGCAAAGAAAGCATACGAAACTTTGCTGATTTACAGAGCGCATCTGGAAGAGGGGAAATCTGCCCGTTCGGCTGCGGTTAAGAAAGAAGATAAACAGTACATTGAAGATATACATTTGTTGACTGATAAGGCGGTGGTTTATGTTTGTAATGTAGACGAAGCTTCGGTGATCACGGGGAATAAGTATGTCGAACAGATCAGAGAGCTTGTGAAAGATGAGGGGGCTGAAGTAATTGTTATTACTGCTGCTATGGAAGCTGAAATTGCTGCACTTGATACCTATGAGGACCGGCAGGTTTTCTTAAAAGAAATTGGCCTGGAGGAACCAGGTGTGAATAAGCTCATTAAAGCTGCCTATCGGCTTTTGCGTCTGCAGACTTATTTTACTGCGGGTGTGAAGGAGGTCAGAGCCTGGACTATTTCACAGGGAATGACTGCTCCTCAGGCTGCCGGTGTTATTCATACTGATTTTGAAAGGGGATTTATTAAAGCAGAAGTTATTAAGTATGTTGATTTTTTAAAGTATGGCTCGGAGTCGGCTTGCCGTGACATCGGAAAGCTTTCTCAGGAAGGCAAAGAATATGTTGTAGGTGATGGGGATGTTATGCATTTTAAGTTTAATGTTTAATAGAATGGATTTGTATAGATGGAAACGATTGAGTTTAAACTAAGAAACTTTAAACGTTCAAACTGAAAAAGGATGGCAGAACCAAAATATAACGAAGACAGTGTAAAGTCGCTTGACTGGAAGGAGCATATCCGGCTCAGGCCAGGTATGTATATTGGCAAGCTTGGAGATGGTTCTTCACAGGATGATGGTATTTATATTCTGATGAAGGAGACCATTGACAATTGCATTGATGAACATGTGATGGGATATGGTAAACATGTGGATATTACCGTGCGAGACAAGTCGGTGACGGTACGGGATTATGGCAGAGGTATACCGCTCGGTAAAGTAATTGACTGTGTTTCTAAGATTAATACGGGTGCGAAATATGATTCGGAGGCTTTTAAAAAATCGGTGGGGCTAAATGGTGTGGGAACAAAGGCTGTGAATGCGTTGGCTTCAAATTTTATTATTCAGTCTATTCGCGAAGGGAAAATAAAGGTTGCTGAGTTTGAAAGGGGAACCATTCAAAAGGATACGAGTATAAAAGCGAGTGACCAG
This sequence comes from Bacteroidota bacterium, assembly GCA_013286805.1. Lineage (GTDB taxonomy): Bacteria > Bacteroidota > Bacteroidia > JABDFU01 > JABDFU01 > JABDFU01. Next base: position 16,261 of record JABDEY010000003.1, read on the forward strand.
AACTCCGGCACTATCGTCACGTTTACTCCGGATGAAAAGATTTTCGGCAAATACCATTTTATTCATGAGTACATAGAGCGAATGTGCTGGAATTATGCCTACCTAAATACCGGGCTAAAGCTGAATTTTAATGGAAAGGAATTTGTTTCCATGAACGGTTTGATGGATCTGCTGGAGCGTAACCTGAGTGGGCCAATTCTTTTTCCAATTATTCATCTGAAGGGTGAGGATATTGAAGTGGCGATGACGCATGCTGAAATGCAGTATGGTGAGGAATATTATTCTTTTGTGAACGGACAGCATACGACTCAAGGAGGAACGCATCAGGCTGCATTCCGTGAAGCGATTGTAAAAACCATTCGTGAGTTTTATAAAAAGGAGTTTGAAGCAGGGGATATACGGACTTCCATTGTAGCCGCGATAAGTGTGAAGGTTCAGGAGCCTGTATTTGAATCACAGACCAAGACCAAACTGGGTTCTCAGGAAATTGCCCCGGGTGGAAAGAGCATGAAAGCGTTTATTGGTGATTTTGTGAAGGAGGCTTTGGATAATTACCTGCATAAAAATCCGGCTACGGCAGATACACTCCTGAAAAAAATTCAACAGTCCGAAAAGGAACGTAAGGAACTGTCCGGTATACAAAAACTGGCAAGGGAGCGGGCAAAAAAAGCGAGCCTTCATAACAGAAAGCTAAGAGATTGCCGTGCGCATTATAATACGAACGATGACAGGCGTCAGGACACTACGCTGTTTATCTGTGAGGGTGATTCGGCCAGCGGGTCCATTACCAAGGTAAGGGATGTGAATACCCAGGCGGTTTTCAGTTTGAAGGGTAAACCTTTGAATGCGTTTGGTTTGTCCAAGAAGGTAGTGTATGAGAATGAAGAGTTTAATCTGCTTCAGGCGGCTTTAAATATTGAGGATAATCTTGAGGAGCTACGCTATAACCAGGTGGTGATCTCTACGGATGCGGATGTGGATGGGATGCATATTCGCTTATTGCTGCTGACTTTCTTTTTGCAGTTTTTTCCTGATCTGGTGAAAAACGGGCATGTGTATATTCTTCAGACGCCTTTGTTTCGTGTCCGGAATAAAAAAGAAACCATTTATTGCTACTCGGAAGATGAGCGTCGGGCTGCTATGACAAAGCTTGGTGGGAAACCGGAGATTACCCGATTTAAAGGCCTGGGTGAGATATCTCCTGATGAGTTTAAAAATTTTATTGGCAAGGATATGCGGATTGAGCCAGTTATTATTGGAGGAGGACAGTCTATTACAGAAATCCTGAGCTATTATATGGGTAAAAATACACAGGAAAGACAGGATTTTATTATTAATAATCTGAAGATAGAGAAGGATGTAGTTGAAGGGGTTGTTAATGAGCCTGTTTTGAGTGCGTGACGAAGGAGGGCACTCAGGCTTCACACAGGCTGGCTCCAGCATTCACTGGATGTTGGCCCCTGATTGAGTCGGTTAGCGCGAAGATTATGAGCACCAAATAAAGGGAAAGAGCGAATAACAAAATTAGTACCAATTACATTTTGATTGAATCAGTATGGAAGAAAATAAAGATATGAGTTCGTCTGAGGATCACGCTGCTGTTCAGGTTGCCGGCATGTACCAGAGCTGGTTTCTGGATTATGCTTCTTATGTCATTCTGGAACGCGCTGTTCCGGCTATTGAGGATGGTTTGAAGCCGGTACAAAGAAGGATTATGCATTCGATGTGGGAGATGGAGGATGGGCGCTACAATAAAGTAGCGAACGTGATTGGAAATACCATGAAATACCATCCGCATGGGGATGCTTCTATCGGTGATGCCATGGTGCAGGTGGGTCAAAAGGATATTTTGATTGATATGCAGGGGAACTGGGGTAATATTTTAACCGGAGATTCTGCCGCTGCTCCGCGTTATATTGAGGCAAGGTTGTCGAAGTTTGCGCTGGAAGTGGCGTTCAATCCTAAAACTACGATCTGGCTTTCGAGCTATGATGGACGGAATAAAGAGCCGGAGACCTTACCAATGAAGTTTCCTTTGCTGCTGGCTCAGGGTGTGGAAGGTATTGCAGTCGGACTTGCCTGCAAGACATTGCCTCATAATTTTAATGAGCTGATTGAGGCTTCTATTCAGGTTTTGAGGGGGCGAAAAACAGATATTTTACCGGATTTCCCTACAGGAGGGTCGGCTGATTTTTCTAATTACGCGGATGGATTAAGGGGCGGTAAAGTGAGGGTGAGGGCTAAAATTGCCCAACTGAATAAAAAGACGCTGATCGTTTCTGAAATTCCTTTTGGCACTACTACTCAGTCTTTGATTGATTCTATACTTTCTGCCAATGATAAGGGTAAAATAAAAGTGAAGAAAGTCGATGACAATACTTCTGAGCATGTTGAAATTCTTATTCACCTGCCTCCGGATGTTTCACCTGACAAAACCATTGATGCACTATATGCTTTTACAGATTGTGAAGTTTCTATTTCTCCAAACGGATGTATCATAGAACATGATAAACCACGTTTTGTGGGTGTAAATGAGATGCTGAAAATTTCGACGCATCAGACGATGGGCCTGCTAAAGAAGGAATTAGAGATTGAGTTAGCTGAGTTAAATGAATCCTGGCATTTTGCTTCACTAGAAAAAATATTCATCCGGGAAGAAATGTACATTGACTTTAAGAAATACAGCGACAAGGAAAACTTATTCAAGTATTTGTATGAACAATTCAAACCTCATAAGCGTAAGCTTAACAGGGCAATACAGGATGATGACCTGGAGCGCTTAACCCGGATACCCATGATTCGTATTACGCGTTTTGACAGCATCAAGGCGGACGATCTGATCAAGGAACTGGAAGGGAAAATGGAGATTGCAAAGCATCACCTGAGTAACCTGACGGAATATGCGGTAGAGTATTTCAAAAACCTGAAGAAGAAGTATGGGGAGGGCCGGGAACGGAAAACCGAAATCAGGTCCTTTGAAAATATTGAAGTCCGCCAGGTTGCTGTGGCGAATGAAAAGCTATACGTCAACCGAGAAGAAGGGTTTATTGGTTATGGCCTGAAGAAGGATGAATATGTTTGTGATTGCTCGGATATTGACGATATCATTGCTTTTACACGGGAAGGTAAAATGAAGATTGTAAAGGCAGCCGACAAAGTTTTTATCGGAAAGGATGTCATTTATGTGAATGTATTCCGTAAGAATGATGAGCATATGATCTACAATATGATCTACAGGGATGGTAAGAAGGGTGCGACGCTGATGAAACGTTTTCCAGTTACGGGTATTACACGGGATAAGGAGTATGAGTTGACTAAAGGAAGTCCGGAATCGGAAGTACTGTATTTTACTGCAAATCCAAATGGGGAATCTGAAATTGTGCGGGTGAACCTGAAAGCATTGCCTGGTTTGCGGAAGCTGGAGTTTGACCTGAATTTTGCTGATCTCGCTGTTAAGGCAAGGGGCACTATGGGGAACGTAGTAACTAAGTACCCTGTCAAAAAGATTGTCCAGAAATCCAAAGGGGCAGGAGTAGTGCGGCTGGAGAAAATATGGTTTGATGATTCGGTTCACCGCATCAATAAGGATGAGTATGGAACTTATCTGGGTGAATTTTCAGGGGAGGATAAGATATTGGTGATTACTCAAAGCGGGCATTATAAGCTTTGTTCATACGATTTGTCTACGCATTTTGATGAAGATATTGTTCTGATTGAAAAACTAAATCCCGCTTTGCCTGTTTCGGCCGTATATTATGACGGTGGCGATAAAATTTGCTATGTTAAGCGTTTTATCATTGAACCTACGGATAAGAAGGTGTTGTTTATCAGTGAAGCAGAGGGCTCTGTTCTGGAAATGGCTACTACTCAGGCGAATCCTGTTGTTGAAGTGGTGTTTTCCAGAAAGGAGTTCAGGAATAAAAAGGTGAATTTGCTTGAGTTTATTGAAATCAAAGGGCTTAAAGCCAAAGGAAATAAGTTGTCGGACAATAAAGTGAAGGAAGTAAATTTATTGGCGTCTAAAGAAAAACCTGTTGTGTCTGCTCCTGAACCTGATGAAAGTAAAATTTCTGCTGAGGAAAAGAAGAAGAAAGGCGGAAAGCCTGGACAGACTTCGCTGGATATTTAAATATTTTATTCTTATTCCAGAAAAAATCAGCGTTCAAGTCTGCAAATAAATCGGGCTTTTATAGCAACCCTACTGTTTTTTTGTATTGTACTATGCCTACAAGGTAATTGTAAACCGCATTCAGATAATTTGTCTGTGTCTGCTGCAGTGTGTAATAGGTTGTGGCAAGGTCATTTGGTTTGATTGTGCCGTTTTTTAGCCGGTCGCTGTCAATTTTGTACAAATCATTGGCCAGGTCTAAATTCTTTTTTTGATAGTCAAGATCGGTTTGCGCATTTAACAGGGAGGTAAGGGAATTACGGGTTTCCTGCTGGTAATCATTTTTTAGTTTTTCGTAGTTCAGCCTGGAGGATTCGCTTTTTAATTTGTATTCTGATTTGCTTCTTTCTTTCAATAGTCCATCAAAGATGGGTATGCTGGCTTTTACGCCAAGGTAGTTAAAGGGGTACCAGTAACTGGATGTAAATGGGGAAAAATCATTGTCAAGGTATTGAAAAGTGTAATTTCCATAAAAACTGATGGATGGTATATAGGAAAGGTTTTGTTTTTTGATATTCAACTGATAGATGGCTAATTGCCATTTTTCCATATCCAGCTCCGGACGCTTTAGCTCAGGGTTCGCTACTGTGGCCTGCATATATTGAAGATACAGGTGGTTGATGTCATCTGACAAGATGTATTTCTTTATCGTATCGTCTCCCATTTTATAAGAAAGGTCGGTCAGGGAGAGTTCGAGGCTCTTTTTATTTTTTTCGTTTTCCGAAAAGGCGTTTTCATAATCAATGCGGTAATGCTGCAAATCGTAAGAGGTAATCTGTGCCTGTGAAAGCTGGTCTTTACCGGTAGTGTATATATTATTTGTACGATCTACATTTATCTTTGTCAGGTCCGTTTTTTCCTTCCACAGCAGTGCCGTAAAATAGGCCTGGGTGACATCCATTTTTACATCGATTTCCGTTTTTCTGACATTGAACTGGTTGTAACGGGTCTGGGCCTGCGCTATTTGCCTGTCTCCGGAGTTTACCGGATTGTAAAGGATTTGATTGAAATTAAATGCCCAGAGTGTATTGTAGGTGGTCCCGAATTGCACAGGTTTGCCATCTCCATTAGGCTGACCAAAGAATATACCTGGCAAAATATTGGTCTGGAGTTCTGAATTATACCTTACATCAAGGTCGGAGCTGATTTGGGGGAGGTTACGGGAGTTGACTTCTTTTACCTGCATATCGGAAACCTGCACGTTGATTTGCTGAATTTTTAAATCCAGCCTGTTTTTCAGGGCCTGCTGAATGGCATTGTCCAGGCTCAGGCTGTTTTTATCCTGTCCGAAAAGGAAGGTGGAACTAAAAATGAGTGTTGTACCAAAAATGAATATGCGCGTCATATATTTTATAGGGTGCTTATTGTTTCAATGCAATGTTTCGTAATTATTCTTATCCTCTGAACACCTGTGCCGGTTCCAAACTTGTTATGCGCCTTATGGCAAACATACTTCCGCAGAATGCAATGACAAGGGTTACGCCAAAAAAACAAAAACGCAGCCAGAGGGGGTAATTGAAAATTGTTCCTGCTTTTGCAATGCCATTTCTGAATCCTTCTACCAGTGCCATTCCAACACAAAATCCCAAAACACCAATTACCAGCGCTTGTGTTATAATCAGTTTGCGGATGTAGCCGTTTGTAGCTCCGATCGCTTTCAGCGTTCCATAATCTTTGATCCGGTCTATTGCTGCCGAATATAAAGTAAGACCGATAATCACAAATCCAACTATGAGGGCAAAGATAATGAGTGTGCCGAATGATATGGCTATGCCTGATGTTTTCAGTACAGTGATGATGGTTGCTTTGGCAAAATCATCACTCTTCCAGGCCCGGACACTTTTGATGGTAGAATTGATGGAATTTATTATTCTTTGTTCGTCTCCTTTGTTCTTCACTTTTACTAAAAATGCACTGGCTTTATCAGTAGCGAAACTGCCCAGGTACCTTGCCCTTTCGATTGTTGTAAATGTGTAGATGCCTCCAAAGGACCTTACGCCTTTGGATTGTGCAGCATTAAATACCTTTTTACCGTTGATTTCGAAGTACTGGTCGGGTAAAACATCTCCAAGGGAAGCTTTGTCAAAATAATCTGTAATGATTGCTTCATCTTTCAGCATATCTTCTTTTCTTCCATTGAACATCCTCCAGGGGCCCCCTGCGAAAACAGGCGCTTCAACTCCTATAAGGGTAATTCCTGCTGATTTCCCGTTTTCAAACCGCGCTGCTCCGGGAGTGACGACAATGGGATGCACTGTTTCTATACCTTCTATGCTACTCAATTCGTAGCCTACACGGATATCCAGGGTTGCAAGGGCATTTATATTGGTGGTCATGTTGTCCACTACCCATACATATTCGGAATTATTCTGAACCAGACTTGACATGGCATTTATCAGGTAAATAAAAATTCCTGCCTGCTGTCCAATCAGAAAAATTGAAATAATGGTGCCTGCCAAAGCTCCAATTGATTTTGGCTTGTCAAAAAGTAAAAATCGTATGGCTGTTCTGAACAAGTTATATCAGTTATTAAATGGAAACAGAATAAATTTCAATTTATCTCTTTTATTGTTTTGTTTTTAAAAGAATAACACATTCTACCCTGCTGCCTATAAGTGTTTTTGCTCCTTCGTCCAGTAAAACTCTTACTTCCCTGACGCGTCTGTCTTCCATGTTTGCAGCATCATCTGAAAACAAGGACTTTTTCCGGAGGTAAGGGGAGGTCAGAAATATCTTTCCGGTTGCCAGGGTATCCTGTTTTCCCTGGGGACGGATATATGCGCTCATGCCATTTTGTATTTTATCTGCGAATAGTTCGTCAACTTCGGTTATTGCCATTAATGGACCATCCGGGGCAAAATCACAAATAGATTGGGTGGTACTCACATTGTTCCCAACCTTTACATCCATGGAGAGTACCTTGCCATTAACAGGAGCTTTTATTTTTTTGCGGTCTACAATTTTTTGGTTGTAATTGATGTCTGCCTGCAGTTCTTTCATTTTATTTTCCTGCTGTTTTACATTTGCATCGGAGCTGGCCTGATCAGCATGCTGAGAATTATAGGCAAAACGGCTGTCATCCAATACCTGCTGGGTTATACCTCCGGATTTTATAAGGTTCTGGTTCCGTTCAAAATTTACTTTGGCATTTTCCATTTTAACAGAAACAGATGTCAGCTGGGCCTGTGCGGAAGCAAGCATTGATTCCTGAGTGGCTAATTTTGACTGTGCCTGTTCCAGTTGTGCCTGTTCCACATCACTGACTAATTCTACGATCACTTCATTTTCTTTTACATCCTCATTGATGTCGTGGTCGATTTTTTTTATGATTCCTCCTGTCTCTGCATAGAGGGAAACGATATGGGATTTTGGTTCTATGGTTGCTACCCCTACAATCTGGTCAATATTAATGGGTTTGGAAAGGCTGTCTTTTCTGTTCTCTTCAATTGTGTTCTTATTTCCACCTCCACAGGAAAAAAATGAAAGGAGAAGGAGAACGGAGCCAGTGTAAATTCCGGTTTTCATAACAACGATCTGGCAATGCGAACTATATTTTTTCATAAACTGTTATTTTTTAGGAGAAAAGAATGCATTAGATGATTGTGTCTCTGTTACTATCCCATTGTTTACTTCAATGACGCGATGTGCATATTCCTCAAGGCGGGGGTCGTGTGTCACTACTGCTACCGACTTGCCGTTATCAGCAAGCTGGCGTAATTCCTTCATTACCACTACCATGGAATCCTTATCAAGGGATGCTGTAGGCTCGTCACATAAAATAAGTTTGGGATCTGTAACAAGTGCCCTTGCAATTGCTATTCGTTGCTGCTGGCCTCCTGAAAGTTGTTTGGGAAGACTTTTGCGCCTGTCCATCATATTTACCATTTCCAATGCATGTATCACTTTCTCTCTGGCTGTTTGCCTGTCTTCGCCCTTCAACTGAAGCGGAATCATAACATTCTGCTCTCCGGTTAAAGGAGCAAGCAGGTTAAAGTTCTGGAATACAAACCCAATGGTATTCAAACGCAATCTGGCCAGCTGATTTTCATTCATTTCATTTATCAGCTGATTGTCTACCCAAAGTTTGCCTGTGCTTGGATATATAACGCAGCCCAATAAGGATATCAGGGTGGTTTTACCGGATCCGGATGGGCCTATAATAAGCAATAACTCTCCTTTATTTACCTGAAGTGTTGTTTCCTGCAAGGCTATCAGCCGCTGATCTCCAACTATGTATTCTTTTGATACGCCTTCCAGTTTTGCTATCATCTTATTCATTTAAAGGGCATATCCTGCAAGAGCTGTGATATTCTGATCACAGAATTCAGCCTTTTGGAATTTATAGTATCCGGTCATGGCAATCATGGCTGCATTGTCTGTACAATATTCAAATGCCGGAATGTAAATATTCCAGTTAGCAAGCAGGGCCTGATTTTTCAGAGCAGCTCTTAATCCGGTATTTGCAGCTACTCCGCCTGCAAGTGCAATTTGGATAATTCCAGTTTGCCCGGAAGCTTGCTTCAGTTTTGCCATCAGAATATCTACTACTGTTTTTTGAAAGGAGGCGGCGAGGTCATTTGTGTTGTTCAATATGAAATCAGGGTTGTGCTTTTGCTTCTCATTGATAAAGTAAAGAAATGAAGTTTTAAGACCGCTGAAACTAAAGTTAAGTGCGGGTAGATTTGGATGGGGAAATTTAAAAGATTCCGGGTTTCCTGTTTGCGCTAACTTGTCGATTAATGGTCCACCAGGATAGGGGAGCCCAATTATTTTGGCAGCTTTGTCAAAAGCCTCTCCTGCTGCGTCGTCTGTTGTTTCACCTAGTACTTTCATACCCAGGTAATCCTTAACCAGAATTATCTGTGTGTGCCCTCCTGAAACAGTCAGGCATAAAAAGGGAAAGGAGGGGTGTTTTGCACCGGCTTCATCTGATATAAAATGAGCCAATACATGTGCTTGCATGTGGTTTACTTCAATCAGAGGAATAGCCAGCGCAAGTGAAAGCCCTTTGGCAAATGAAGTTCCTACCAGTAAAGAACCGATCAAACCCGGGCCACGGGTAAATGCAATGGCACTTAGCTGTTGTTTGGAAATCCCTGCTTTTTTCAGGGCTGAATTTACAACTGGAACTATGTTCTTCTGATGTGCTCTTGATGCCAGTTCTGGCACTACACCTCCGTATTCTTTGTGTATACTTTGACCGGCGACAACATTGGCAAGAAGTTTGCCATTTTGAATGATGGCTGCTGCAGTATCATCACAGGAGGATTCTATGCCTAAAATGGTTATATCAGGGCTCATTTGCTTAATTTTGTAAAGTTATACCAAAGAGTTTCAGTTTATCAAAAAACCGCTTAAAATATTTCTGATTTCCCTCCTGATTCTGGTGCTGTTCATTGTGTCAGGATTGGTTTGTATGCGTTCCAGCTGGGCCCAGACTAAACTTACAAGGACTGCTGCTTCCTGGTATTCATCCAAATTAGGCACTGTGGTTACTGTTGGAGGTGTAGACATAGAATTTTTTAAGAAATTGGTTTTCAGAGATGTGTATATTCAGGACTTACACAGGGACACGCTGTTGTATTTAAAGGAATTAAAACTGGATGTAACTTCCATCAGTTTTAAGAAGCATGAGTTGTATGCTTCCGAACTAATAATGGAGAATGTCCGGGCAAAACTTGCCAGGTACAAGGGCGAGAATCGGTTTAACTTTCAATTTCTGATTGATGCTTTTTCCGTTAAGGATACAGTCAAAACACGTGATTCTCCATGGGAAATTCAATGTGCAGATGTTGCTCTCCGATCCGTTGACTTTACCTACAAGAATCTGGAGGATGCCGGAAAATCTGCGGGAATAAATTTTTCTGACCTGGCCATAAAAAACCTGAATGGGAACCTGCGGAAAATCCATTTTGAAAAAAAAGAACTTACGGTTACGGTTTCAAATTTATCCGCACGCGAAAAGAGCGGATTTGTTCTAACTACGCTGAATACAAAGGCTTCTCTTTCTTCTGTGCGTCTTTTATTGGAAAAGCTGGAAATAGTTACTCCACTTAGCCATATCAGCACTGATTTGACTATGAGCTATACCTGTTACGGGGACTTTTCCGACTTTTTGAATCAGGTGAACCTGAAGGCAAAGTTTGATACCTGCAGGGTTGAATTCTCAGACCTTGCCTATTTTGCTCCTGCTTTGAAAGGAATCCACCACACTGTTATTTTCTCGGGTAATGTGAATGGAAAGATCAGTGCAATTAATGGGCGTCAGATGAAAATCCGATTGGGGAAGTCTACCTTTTTTGACGGTGATATTAAGTTGGACGGCCTGCCTGATATCGATGAGACAGTCATGTACCTGAAAGTTAATAAGGTGATTACAAACAGGAATGATCTGCAGGAATTTCCTATTCCTCCTTTTACGGATGGCAAGACGTTGGAAATTCCGGTTAATATGACTTCTCTGGGTGCCATTTCCTTTCATGGAAACATGGCTGGTTTCCTGGATGATTTCGTTGCGTATGGTACATTTTATTCTGCATTAGGAAGTGTTTCAACTGATTTGTCGGTTAATGAGGATTTTAAAACCGGGAAATTGTATTACGATGGCAAGTTAAACTCTGAAGGTTTTGATATAGGACAGTTTCTCAACATAAAACAAGTGGGTATTCTTGCACTTGATGCTGCTATTAAAGGTAGTGGTGTTGAAAGTGATAAGGTAGATGCTAAGCTGGACGGGACAATCAAACGAATTGATGCAATGGGGTACAGTTATAAAGATGTGCTGGTATCTGCAAGGGTATCTAAAAAAATATTCGATGGAAGTCTTTTTATAAATGATGATAATCTTAAATTAAATTTTGATGGAAATATAAATTTCAGCAATGTTGTTCCTTTATTAAATTTTGGTGCTGACATACGGTATGCCAACCTGACTGCTCTTCATCTAATCACTAACGGCAAGCCAACCTCCTTTTCATCGGTGCTGGCGATTAAAATGAAGGGAAATACAATTGATAATATTACAGGGGTAATGGATGTTAATCATACACAGGTGAGCGTAGATAAGGATGTGTTTAATTTTCATTCATTCCGGCTCCTGGCAACTAATGACAGCAAAATAAAGCAGTTAAACATTGAGTCTGATTTCTTTACAGGGGATATTAAGGGAAAATTTACTTTAAAGGAATTGGGAGTTTCTGTTGAAAACCTGTTAAGCACTGTTATGCCTGCCTATTTTAGTTCTATTCACCTCAAAGTTCCTGTGGAAGAAAATTTTGAACTGAAAGCGAAATTGAACAAACCACGGGATTTTATGAAGTTGTTTTTCCCAAAGTATGAAATTGCAGATGGAACACTTATTAATGGCTCTTATAGTTCATCCATGGAGCAATTGGGTTTTACCATAAGTTCTTCCAGAATCAGCGTTTTTGGCAAACAGATCAATAACCTGGATGTGAATTCGCAATTGAGGAACGGAAAACTTGATGTACATTTAAAATCAAGTCAGATTGCTGTTTCAGACAGTGCCTTTTTCAAAAATTTTGATCTGGATATTTCAACTAAAAATGACTCCTCTGCTCTGCAAGCAAAATGGGGCAATCATTCGCACCCTGAAAACAGTGGAATGGTAAAGGCTAAACTTATTTTTAAAACTGGTCCGGAAATAAGATTCAGTTTCCTGCCGTCTGAAGTGGTTATTGCAGATTCTGTATGGAATGTTAATTCTACTAATCTGATCAGCATTGATCCTTCCTGTGTGTATATACACAATATGGAGTTTGCAAATGGACTTCAGCACATCACCATAAACGGAAGTTCATCTAACTATTCAAATGACAGTATGTTTATTGCATTTTCGCAATTTAATCTGGCCAACCTGAATAAGATGACCGGTGCTGGACTGAAACTGAAAGGAATTGTAAATGGAAAAACCGTTATCTGCGGAATATATTCTTCCCCGGTGATTCTAAGCAATAATAATTTTACAGATTTGCAGATTAATACAGAAAGGATTGGAAACGGATATGTAAAAACAATCTGGGACACGGATAAAGATGCGCTGGGGTTAAATGGATTGTTCAGCAAAGAATTGCTGCCTAATATTGTGTTTTCCGGATTCTATTACCCCAAAAAGGGCAACAGCATAGACCTGAACCTGACGCTGAACACCCTCAGCCTGGACCTGTTAAAACCTTACGTGAAGGAGTATTGCAGGGACCTGTCGGGAGATTTTTCAGGCATGATCAGCATTAAAGGCCCCATAAGTAAACCGGACCTAAACGGGAAACTCCGCATTGATGCAAAAAAAATTACGGTGAACTACCTGGGCACTTCCTACAGTTTTAAACAGGATTTAATTATTGAACCTAATTCCTTTGGTTTCCAAAACCTGATCGTTTATGATCAGGTTTATGAACAGAATAGAAAAAACAATACGCTTTCTGATAAGGATAAAAAGTCGGGTTCGGGTACTGCAATTGTAAACGGAAAGCTTTACCATGATAATTTCAAAAATTTTCAGCTCGATTTTGATATTGCCCCTACAAAGTTTATGGCACTCAATACCAATGAAAATGACAATAGTTTGTATTACGGAAAGGCCTATGTAACCGGTCCTCATGTAAACATATCGGGCTTTTTAAACAATATCATTCATATTGTAGCCGATGTGAAAACAGATAAAGTGACCTTTTCCAACCGAAGCGAACTCACTAAATTATATATCCCGCTCACCAGCACAACAGATATTTCTTCCACTAATTATATCACATTTATTTCAAAAGACACGATTCATAAAATAAATAAATATAAAGTTGACCTGAGCGGATTGCAGCTTGATTTTGATCTGGACATGACTACGGATGCTGAAATTCAACTGATATTTGATCAAAAGGTGGGTGATGTGATAAAGGCGCAGGGTAATGGTGCAGTTAAGCTGGAAATAAGTACGCTTGGCAAATTCAACATGTTTGGCAATTATACAGTGGAAAACGGGGATTATTTATTTACCCTTCAAAATATTATCAATAAAAAATTTAATCTGGAAAAGGGTGGGACCATAAAATGGGCGGGAGATCCTTATGATGCCAGTATTGACCTGAGTGCCATATATAAAGTGAGAACTTCCCTCACTCCTTTATTTGATACGAGTGCAATTTACAAGCATCAATATCCTGTAAACTGCAAAATGTTGCTGGCCAATAAACTGATGAGTCCGGATATTACTTTTGATATTGATTTGCCTACGGCTGATGAAGGCACCAGACGGGATGTCAGAAGTATTGTGAACAGTGATCTGGAAATGAACCGGCAGGTATTTTCCCTGATGGTGCTTGGTAGTTTTGTAACGCCTCAGAATCTGGCAGGTTTTGCGACGAATGAAACCAGCAGTGCGGGATTGAATGCATCGAGTGAGTTGTTGTCCAATCAGCTCAGTAATATGCTCTCTAAAATCAGCAAGGATTTCGATCTGGGTGTAAAGTATCAGGCCGGCGATAAGTTAACCAATGAGGAAATGCAAGTGGCTCTTTCTACCCAATTGTTTAATAACCGGCTTGCGATTGATGGTAATTTTGGGGTTTCTTCAAGCGTTACTCAGAACACCAATACGTTGGTTGGGGACGTGAATATGGAATACAAATTAACGGACGATGGTAAGGTACGCATTAAGGCTTTTAACCGGACGAATGACAATGCGATTATTAATTTAAGTTCGCCCTATACCCAGGGTGTGGGGATATTTTACAGAGAGGAGTTTAATACGATCAGTGATTTGTGGAAGCGGTATATTCTGAAAACTGAGAAGAAGGTTGGTGACCGGTGATCGGTAAGGGAGATCAAAACAATTAAATCGCTTCATTTTCCTATATTTGTTGAAATCCTGATATTCAAATGAACTATAACCGGATATTTCAATTTGTTTTTGTGGCACTTGTTGGGCTGCCCTTTTGTATTTTTTCTCAATCAACCGATGAGAAAAAAAAACCTGCTGATCTGAAATCGGCTGAAGAAAAGATGAGATCGGGAAACTTTGAAGGTGCATTGGACGATTTCCTGGTATTGCTCGAAAAGGATCCCAAGAATATTAAATTCAATTATGATATTGGTGTTTGTTACCTGAATTCGAATATTGGTAAAAAAAAGGCTATCCCTTATTTAGAGATTGTTACCCGCAATGCTGATTCTGATCCGAATGCAAAATATCTATTAGGTAGGGCTTATCATTTTGCCTATCGCCTGGACGACGCGCTAAAGGCCTATAATGCATTTAAAGAAGGTGGAAAAGGCAAACCCGAAAACCTGAAAGAGGTTGACCGGCAGATTCAGGATTGTATTAATGCGAAGGAATTAATGAAGTTTCCATTGAATGTTACTTTTGAAAATATGGGTAAGAATGTGAATTCTCCTTTTGCAGATTATTACCCTTTTATCACCAAGGATGAATCTTTTGTGGTATTTAATTCCAAGCGTCCTGGTACAGGTTCTGAGACTGGAATAGATGGGGCTTATCCTTCTACTATATTCATTTCACGTGTTCAAAATGGGATTTATACCAAGGCTCAGGTCATTGGCCCTCCTATTACTCAAGGGAATGGGAATGAGGAAGTAATCGGTCTGTCAAGTGCGGGAGATAAAATGTTGCTGTATTATTTTAAAGGTGGGGCCGGCGAGATTTATATGTCAACCCAGAATGCGGATAAGGCTTTTACAAAAGCACAGCTAATGGGTGATAATGTGAATGCAAAAGGAGGACATGAAATTGCTGCCTCTATTACGGCAGATGGAAACGCTATTTATTTTGCAAGCGATAAGCCAGGGGGAAATGGAGGCGTGGATATTTATGTTTCCCGGATTTTACCAAATGGGTTGTGGGGACCGGCGGAAAACCTGGGAACAGAAGTCAATTCAGCGCTGGATGAGGATTTTCCGAATATTTCTCCCGATGGGAAAACACTCTATTTTAGTTCCAAAGGTCATACCAGTATGGGTGGGTATGATATATTCAAGGCTGAGTTGAATGAGGTCACTCATAAGTTTGAGGCCGTGAAAAATGTGGGATACCCGATTAATACACCTGAGGATGACATGAATCTGCGTTTGTCAGAAAACGGAAGGTATGGATACATTTCGGCTGTGCGCGATGGTGGTCTCGGTGACCTGGATATTTATCGTGTGACCTTTGGTGATGTTGAGCCCCAGTATTCTGTGCTTACAGGACTAATTGCTTCTGCTGACGGGGTGAAAAAGGTTAACTATACAGATGTGTTTATTACTGTTACGGATAATAAGACCCAGCAGATTTATGGTAACTATATTCCTAATCCTTCTTCGGGTCGTTATGTGATTATTTTACCTCCCGGAACGTATCATATGGAACTGGAGGCTACTGGTTTTGAAACCTATACGGAGACCCTGAATGTGCTTGATAAAAGTTCGTTTGCTACTGAGATTGACAAGGATATTAAGTTGAAGGGGAAGTAAGGGATACGTTTAAAAAGAAAGTTCAAGTCTGAAAATAAATCGGGGCTTTTTGTTGGTATTAATGCCGCGCAGATGAACTCGCCTCTGGGGCTCAGACAGCCTCTGCTTTCTTTGATTCCTTTCTCGTTTCTTTCTTTCTTTCTCCTAATCCTGCAAGTTGAATATTTTCCAGGATTTGTCGGCCTGAAGTTTTAGCATGTTTATGCCATTCATTGTCTTAGCTCCATTTAGTTTTCCCCTTTTCAGGAATTCTGTTTCCTCAGGGTTATAAACGAGGTCATACAAAAAGTGTTTTGTTGTGAGGTGTTCGTAAGGAATTTGAGGATAGTTATGTATATCCGGAAATGTGCCCATTGGGGTTGTGTTGATGATCAGCTGACAGGATTGAATTATTTCTTTTGTCAGTTCGCTATACAAAAAATCTGCTTTGTACGGTTTACTCTTAGCGTTGCGGCTTACCTTAATGGTTTCAATTCCTGTTTTTTTTAATGCATATTCTACTGCTTTGGATGCACCGCCATTGCCAAGTATCAATGCTTTCCGGTAATGATTCTTCAGAAAAGGCTTTATGCTTTGTGAGAATCCATAAGCATCTGTGTTAAAACCTTTAAGTGATACCTGGCCGGATAGTGAATGTTTGATTTTTATACAATTGACTGCGCCAATGATCTTTGCTGTTGCTTCCAGTTCTGTCAGAAAGGGAATTATTTGTTCTTTATAAGGAATTGTTACATTCAGGCCTAAAAGATTTGGGTGGGTTGCGATAAGCGTACTGAATTCCTTTATGTCAGAGATTGGGAATAATTCATAGGAGGTATTTGTGATGATTTCCCGTCTGAACTTTTCTTTGAAATAGTTATGTGAAAATGAATGGGTGAGGGGATACCCTATTAAACCAAAAATTCGCATCAGGACTTTTTTGCGGTACGCGCCTTGATAAGTTCAAATGCAATGGGTAAAAGAGATAAGAGGATTATTCCTATGGCCACTTTTTCAATATTGTTCCGTATCCATTCAAAATGGCCCAGAAAATAACCTGCAAAGGTTAAACTGCCTATCCATATCGCACCTCCAAGTAAATCGAACAGTAAAAAAACGCGGTATTTCATTTCTGCTATTCCGGCAACAAAAGGTGCAAATGTTCTCACTATCGGCACGAAGCGTGCCAGGATAATTGTTTTGGGTCCATGTTTTTCATAAAATAGATGTGTTTTGCTGAGGTATTCCTGCTTAACCATATTTTTTCCTTTGACTTTTAATTTTAAAATGCGCAAGCCGATGTTCTTTCCTATAAAATAATTTGTGTTATCACCCAAAACTGCCGCTATGAAAAGCAGCATGAACAGAAATGCGATATTCATATACCCAAGGCGCGCGAATAGCCCAGCTGTAAATAACAGGGAGTCTCCAGGTAAAAAGGGGGTGACTACTAAGCCGGTTTCAGCAAATATGATCAGAAATAAGATACAATAAACGAGGGTTCCGTAATTCGAAAACAGCCATTCAAAATCGAGGTGAAGAATGTGTTTGAATAATTCTACCATGCATTAATTAATACTTAGTTAAGGATTTATCAATTGTATCAGCATAAGCCAATATTCCTCCTTTGAGATTAAAGACATTGTCATATCCCTGCTGTTCGAGCATCTGAACAATAGCAGCAGAGCGCTTGCCGCTTTTACAATAGACGACTACCTGTTTGTTTTTATTTATCCTTTTAAGATTATCCACAACTTCCCCCATGGGAATTAGCTCGCCTCCGATGGTTGTAATTTCAACTTCAAATGGTTCTCTTACATCTATCAATTGAAAATCTGCTTTATTGTCTCTGAGATTTTTTAATTCCTGTGGGGTGATTTCCTTCATTGTAGAATTCTAAATAGTTTTTTTGCATGTTTTTAGGTAAAAAGCTGAAAAAAGTATCTCCCCGAAGCCCTAATCGCAATGTTTCCAATGGTATTACATCATCGTAACCTATGTTACCCAAATTCACATTTGGCCCCAGTAATTTAATAAACCAAACCTGCTGGGATTTTTGAGGTGCTTCCCATAATACATCGTCTTTGTTAATTGTTCCAAGTATTTTATTAATGAGCAAGGTATGTGCATGTCCGCTTGACCGATAAATACCAACGGTTCCACTCTCCCTCGCTTCTGCAATTACTTTGAACGAGCCCGCCTGAAGTTCTTTTTTCATCATTGAAGTCCACTTTGCAGGGCGGATAACAAATCCTTCTTCTTTGGACCCTACTTCGGAAAGCACCGTGAAGTTTTTAGAAAGGGTATGGATGTATTCGCATTTTTTCGCATGGGGTAA
This sequence comes from Bacteroidota bacterium, assembly GCA_013286805.1. Lineage (GTDB taxonomy): Bacteria > Bacteroidota > Bacteroidia > JABDFU01 > JABDFU01 > JABDFU01. Next base: position 34,227 of record JABDEY010000003.1, read on the forward strand.
GGTAATTGAACCGTCGGATACTTCGGCCATGTCCAGTTTCAGTTTTTCAAGTAATTTGACATAATCGTTAAACATGTCCCTGATAATAAACGATTCAAATAAAGTGCCTCCAAGGTAAACCCTGATATTTGCCTCTTTGTATAATCTAATTTTCTTCTCGACGTTTTTTGTCAGAAAAGACGTTCCGAAACCAAGTTTTACAATATCCGTATAATCTCCGTTGGTTTCAATGAAGTCTTCTACCTGTCTCAGGCTAAGACCTTTGTCCATCATCATGGTAAGACCTGACTTACGAGGCTTTCCTGTACGTTCCGGTATATGTGGTAAAGTAAAATTCATTTTTTATAGGATTCAATCAGATCCAGAACAATGGTATTTTCTTTGAGTTGAGGCAGGTATTCAAACAGGTCAGAATGTTTATCATAATCCAGACCCAAAGCATTGTGCAGAAATGTTAAAGCTTCCTGTTTTTGACCTACACTGAACAAACAGGCTGAAATCCGGTATAATAATTCCGCATTGTCTGGATGATGTTTAACACCTTCTGCCAGAATTTCCAGTGCCCGCGTCTTGTCTCCTTGACTATCCAACAGATTGGCGAAGTCCAGCCAGATATCCTTATTCTCAGGTTCCAACTCAGTTACTTTGGTATACGCAATACCTGCTTCTTCATAAAAATCAAGTTTACACTGCATATCACCAAATACATACCAGAAAACACCGCTCTCCGGCTGCAGATCAATTGCCTTTTTTACATAATGAATACCTTCTGATGTGCGTGCCAATGAGTCGAGTGAGATACCTATTCCAAGCCATGCATCGGCAAGGAGCGGATCTGCCTTAATGGCTTTATTGTAAAAAACCAGTGCCGTGTCATATTGCTCTTTTTTTTCATAACATTCGGCTATGTAATAATAGGCCAGAGCATCCTGGTGTTCATACAGGAATGTTTCTTTGTAGGTTTCTATTGCCTCATCATAACGTTCGAGGTTGGCAAGTGCATTGGCTTTGTTAAAATAGGCGGATGCGAAGGTCTCATCTATTGCCAGTGCATAGTCGTATGCAAGAATTGCCTTTTCATACAAAGCTAACCTGTTGTAGCTGACTCCGAGGTTGAACCAGGCTGTTTTAGAATAAGGGTTTTTATCCAGAAACCCTGAATAATATTTGACCGCTTCTTCTGATTTTCCGGTTATTTCATAACAAAAAGCCAATTCATAAAGCGCAGCTTCATTTTCAGGGTTACACTGGACTGCCTTTTTCAGGTAATAAATGGCATCATCTGTCTTTCCGTTATTCCCGAATTCAAAGGCCATATTCAAATACACCTCATCCGGTACTTCCGTAAACTCCAGCGCTTTTTTGTAATTCTCTATGGCCTGATCAGTCAGGCCCATCTGGCTATACACCCCGCCTTTAGTCATATACAATTCATCACTTGGGGACTCCAGCCGCTCCGCCTGGCTAAGTATTTCCAATGCCTTATGAGTTTGGTTAGCTGCAGATAAAAGCTGTGCACTGCGCAGCATAAAAAATGTTGCGGTGGGGTATTGTTCGAGTGCAAATTCGATGACAACTACAGCCTGAGGGTGATTATTTACATCAATATAGAATTCAACAATTTCTTCCAGTTCGTGTGTGTCAAAAAACAAGTGCTCCCCTTTTTGGATCATTTCTTCGAAACGACCAACAAGAGCCTTGATTTCCTGCTCTTCGTTTTCTTCAAAATCGTCTTTATTTTCAGCCATTAAAAGCGGGTAAGTTTATCCCTCAAATGTAATTAAATAACTGAAAAAAAGTATCTTTGTGCTCCTCTAAAAACGAACAAGCTATTGGCACTGATAAAATCAATTTCAGGGATACGTGGAACGATAGGCGGTAAGGCAGGGCAAGGACTGACTCCGGTTGATATTGTCAAATACACTTCCGCCTTTGGTTTTTGGGTAAAGAAATATGCCAAAAGCCAGCGGGTACATATCGTAGTAGGAAGAGATGCCCGGATATCTGGCGATATGGTCAATAATCTTGTTTTGGGAACCTTACAGGGATTGGGGATAGATGCGATTGACATTGGTGTTTCTACCACTCCTACTGTGGAAATTGCAGTTTCGGAGGAGCATGCCGACGGAGGAATTATTATTACAGCAAGTCATAATCCCAAGCAATGGAATGCCCTGAAGCTTTTGAATGAAAAAGGAGAATTTATTTCTGAAAAGGACGGAGCTGAGGTGCTCCACATAGCGGAACAGGATTCCTTCTCTTTTGCTGAAGTAAATGTTCTTGGTCAGGTCAAGCGTAATGATACGTATTTCCAAAAACACATTTCAAAAATCCTGGCTTTGGATTTGATTGATGTGATGGCTATAAGGGCAAAAAAATTCAAGGTGGTAATAGATTGTGTCAACTCCTCCGGGGGCATTGTTATTCCTCAATTATTGAATGCACTTGGTGTGGAAGATATTGTAAAAGTTTTTTGCGAACCAAACGGTGAGTTTCAGCATAACCCGGAACCTTTACCTGAGAATTTAAGAGAATTAGCCAAAGCGGTAACCAAAAACAAAGCTCATTTGGGATTTGCCGTTGATCCGGATGTGGACCGCCTGGCAATCGTGTGTGAGGACGGAGAGATGTTCGGAGAGGAGTATACGCTTGTAACAGTTGCTGATTATGTGTTGAAGAACAGTAAAAAAGCAGGTAATACGGTATCGAATATGTCTTCCACAAGAGCTTTGAGGGATGTGACTGAGAAAGCCGGTGTAAGTTACACCGCATCCGCTGTGGGAGAGGTAAATGTGGTAACACTCATGAAGGAGACAAGGGCGATCATTGGAGGAGAAGGAAACGGAGGAATTATCTATCCGGAGCTTCATTATGGCCGTGATGCACTTGTGGGGATTGCTTTATTCCTAAGTCAGTTGGCAAGGTATGGGAAAAGTTGTTCCATGCTGCGTGCGACTTATCCGGATTATCATATCTCTAAAAATAAAATTGAATTATTGCCGGAGTTGAATGTGGAAAGTATTTTACGCGGTATTCAGGAAAAATACAAGAAACATCCTATCAATACAGTTGATGGTGTGAAGATTGAATTTAATAACAAGGAATGGGTACACCTGAGACGATCCAATACGGAACCCATCATTCGTATTTATTCTGAGAGTGAATCTGCAACAACTGCTGACAATCTGGCAAAGAAAATAATCCTTGACATTCGGGAGATTATCAAGAATCAGCGAATTCAGGCTTAATAGGTAGTTTGAATTGAATGAATGCATATTGTTGAATTGAATGAATGCAAATGAACGTTTATTTAGATAACGCTGCTACGACGCCTCTTGATAAGGAAGTGCTGGAGGCCATGCTTCCTGTCATGCAGGATCATTTTGGCAATCCTTCTTCTATACACAGTATGGGCAGGCAGGCGCGATCGCTGATTGAAAATGCACGGAAATCGATTGCTAAATTATTGTCTGTTTCTCCCGCTGAAATTTTCTTTACATCCGGCGGTACAGAAGCTGACAATCAGGCGATTGCGTGTACCCTGAAGGACCTGGACATTCACCGTGTCCTGACTTCTAAAATTGAACATCATGCCGTCTTGCATACTCTGGAGGCAATGGAGCACAAGGGGTTGATTAAACTTGAGTATGTGAATCTGGATAAAAAAGGACATGTTGACCTGCATCACCTCGAGGAACTTCTGAAAGGCAGGGAACGAACACTGGTATCGCTTATGCATGCCAATAATGAAATTGGAAACCTGTTGCCTATGAAAGAAACAGGGGCGCTTTGTAAAAAGTATGAGGCCATTTTTCATTCCGATACCGTACAAACAATGGGACATTATGCACTTGACCTGCAGGCCATAAATGTGCATTTTGTAACCTGTGCAGCCCATAAATTTCATGGACCAAAAGGAGTTGGATTTTTATATATCAGCAATCAGGTGAAAATAAGCCCTTTTATTCATGGAGGTTCTCAGGAAAGAAATATGCGGGGTGGTACTGAAAATGTATATGGGATAGTGGGTCTGGCTAAAGCTATGGAAATTGCTTACCGTCATCTGAAAGAACATCAGGAATACATTCAGGGTTTAAAAACCTATATGATACAGCAACTGGAGGACGCTATTCCGGGCGTTGAATTTAATGGGGATGCCAAGGGCAGCAGCCTTTATACAATTTTGAATGTTTTGCTTCCGCCAAGCGAAAATGCGGAGATGCTGTTATTTAGCCTGGATATTCAAGGTATTGCCGCATCCGGTGGTAGTGCCTGCACTTCAGGCAGCAGTCAGGGTTCACATGTATTGCGTCAACTGGGAATTGATCAGAGCCGGCCCTCTGTTCGATTTTCGTTCAGCAAATACAATACGAAGGAAGAGATTGATTTTTGTGTCAGCAAACTAAAAGAAATGTATTCGGTTAAGGTGGCATAAATTAATCACCGGAATGAAAATTACTTTTTTAGGTACAGGTACATCACAAGGTATTCCACTTATTGCCTGTTCCTGCCCGGTATGTCAATCAGGAAATTCAAAAGACAAACGCCTCCGCAGCTCCATTATGATTGAGGAGAATGGACATGTATATGTCATCGATACGGGACCGGATTTCAGGTATCAAATGCTCAGGGAAAATGTAAAACGTCTTGATGCAGTTATTTTTACACATGAACACAAGGATCATATTGCTGGCTTTGATGATATCAGGGCTTTTAATTATGTTCTGAAAAAGAAGATCAATGTATATGCAACCTCACGTGTTCAGGGAGCCATAAGGAGAGAGTTTGCCTATATATTTGATACGATAAAATACCCCGGAATACCTGAGATTAATCTGCATACGATAGATTCGATTCCTTTTATGATTGATTCTACACGGTTTACTCCGATCGAATTAATGCACAGCAAACTTCCGGTTTTAGGTTTTCGAATACATGACTTCACCTATATAACGGATGCCAACTCCATTTCGGAAGCAGAAAAGGAAAAAATTAAGGGCAGTAAGGTTTTGGTATTGAATGCGCTCAGGAGAGAATTGCATATCTCCCATTTTACTTTTGATCAGGCGATAGAACTGGCTAAAGAACTGAAGGCTGAAAAAACGTATTTCACACATATCAGCCATCAGTTGGGGCTGCATGCGGAGGTGGAACGGGAGCTGCCGGAAGGTATTTCACTTGCGTGGGATGGTTTAAAACTTGAGTTGAATTAGCATGGCAACCAAACTGCACAGTTACAGCCTGGCATTGATCTTTATTTGTACCTCTGCTTCCGTTAGTCTTGCATTTCCTTCCATTACTGTAAACAACAGCTATCATTTTTTTATTGATCTCACTAAGGTAAAGGGCCATAAATTGGAAATTACCCTTGTTCCTCCTGATTTGGTCTCAGATACTGTAATTTACCACTTTCCGGCGATTGTTCCCGGCACCTATGCAGTCTATGATTTTGGAAGATTCGTTTCGGATTTCACAGTTTCAGACCAGAATGGAAGCCTGATCAAAACGGAGAGGCTGGATATTAATAGCTGGAAGATAAGCGGGGCGAGAAACATTCAAAAAATCACCTATTGGGTGGAAGATACCTGGAACTCGGGAATTAAGGGAAACATCGTTTTTGAACCCGGAGGAACCAATCTAGAAGGGGGAAAGAATTTTCTTATTAATACGCATGGTTTCTTTGGCTATTTTGAGGAATATACACATGTCCCTTTTGAGCTGGAGTTCAGGAAGCCAGCGGGTTTTTATGGCTCTACTTCTTTAATTGCAGAACGGCCTACTTCTCTGACAGAAACCTATCAGGTGAGTGATTACATGCGTCTGGTGGATTCTCCAATTATGTTTTGTGTACCGGATACAACTACCCTGAATATAGGAGGAGCAAAAATTCTGATCTCTGTGTATGCTGCCAAAAAAGGGAATATTGCGAAGCTCCTGGCAAATAATATTGAGGTTATTTTACAGGCTCAGAAAGATTACCTGGGGGGCAGGTTACCGATTAATAAATATGCCTTTATTATTTATATGTTTTCCGGGACTACCCATTCAGGTGCTTATGGAGCATTAGAGCATTCTTATTCTTCTTTTTATGTGCTGCCGGAAATGGAACCTGCGGAGTTGGGAAAGGAAGTAAGGGATTTTGCAGCGCATGAATTTTTCCACATTCTGACTCCTTTGAGTATTCATTCTGAAGAGATTGGCAATTTTGACTTTAACGTTCCAAAAATGTCTAAGCATTTGTGGTTGTATGAAGGAGTAACTGAATATTTTGCCGGTCATGTCCAGATAAATCAGGGATTACAAAAAGCTGCAGATTACCTTGAGGTGCTTCATAAAAAAATGGATGGGAAGGATGCCTATAATGATACGCTGGCGTTTACTAAAATGAGCCTAGGTTGTCTGAACACGTACAAAGACCAATATGATAATGTGTATCAGAAGGGGGCTTTAATTGGTTTATGCCTGGATATTGAACTGAGAAAACGCTCAGATGGCAAATATGGAGTTATGAATTTACTGCAGGATCTGGCCAAGGTTTACGGAGTCACCAAATCTTTTAAGGACGATGAATTATTTGGAGAAATCACCCGACTTACTTATCCTGAAATTGGTGATTTCCTGAATTCCTATGTTGGCGGGAATCGCCCTTTGCCCTTACCCGAAGTGTTGAATCTGGTTGGTATCAATTACCAGGAATCATATACTACACGTGGAATTTCCCCTTTAGGGGGAATTATGCCCGCCTATGATATGGAAACAAAACGGTTTTTTATTCATGCAGACAGTTACAAAAATATAGATGATTTTGGGAGAAGTATTGGATTTAAAATTGGGGATGATCTTCTGCGCTTCAATGGAAAAAGGCTGAAAATCAGCAACGCGGAAAAATCATTGGGTTATTACTTTGCCAGGGTGAAAGAAGGAGATGAGTTAAGTATCGTTGTTTTGCGCCGGAATGAGGATACGGGTAAACAATATAAAGTGAGGTTAAAAGTAAAAGTTAAGCCTACTGAACTGCTGAAAAGAAACAGTTTGTCCTTCAATGAGCATGCGGATGTGCAGCAAACAAGGCTGCGCAAGGCCTGGCTGGGGGTTAATTAGACTTGCCCGAAAAATGCTAATTGAGTTGAGGGTCTTCGGGGTAGTTAGCCATCATTCTGTATTCTCCACCGAGTGATTTTATGACTTTTGGCCAAAGATCATCTGCCGCTGAATTCATAATTACTTCCACTTCGGGCATTGCAACTATCCATGAATGTTCTTTCATTTCTTTGTCAAGCTGGCTAGCTTCCCATCCGGCATAGCCAATAAAAAAACGTATTTGACCTGATTCGGCTTCTTGTTTTTTAATGAGGTTCTTTATTTTTTTGAAATCACCTCCCCACCAGAGTCCTTTGGTTACTTCTACACTGTTGGGAATTCTGTCTCCGAGCGTATGGATATAAAATAACTGATCGGTGCCTACTGGCCCTCCCATATATAACGCATCATCATAATGTGGAAAATCAAGGAGCGCTGAATTTAATTCAAGTTCAATCGTTTTGTTAAGTATAAATCCAAAGGACCCCTTTTCATCATGGTCGGCCAAAAGTACGACCGATCTCTTGAAATAGGGGTCTTTCATAAACGGCTCCGCTATCAGAATTCTGCCTTTGCCGGGATATTGCATTTTCTTCATAATTATTGTAAAGATAAAGGATTTAGTAGCCGGTTTTTTTTATTTTTGCAGTGCATGTTAGGAAAGCATTTCTTCATACTCCTGTTGTTCTCCGGATCATTATCTGTTCTGGCACAAAGCGCCAAAAAATTATACAATGCAGGGGAGAAGTTTCGTGAAAATCTCAGTTACCAGGATGCCATTAACAGCTATACTCAATCCCTTGAAATAGATCCCAAATACATCAAATCCTATCAGGGAAGGGCGGCTTGTTATGAGAAAACCGGAAAATTAAACAGTGCGTTGGAGGATTATAAACGTGCACTTGTTTTCGCTCCTCAGGAGAAAGAGTTGTTTTGTGGTACCGGGCGTCTGTATTTTGAGCTTGGAAAGTATTCTGAGGCCGATCCGTTGTTAAGAGATGCTATCAACAAGGACAAATACTACAGCGAAGCCCTGGAGTACTTCATAAAAAACCTGTTGATGCTAAGAAACTTTCAGGATGCTTTGGAGGCTTCTGAACTTTGGCTGGACAATAAAAAAACAGCTGGTGGCTTTTATTATCACGCAGTTGTTCTTGACAGCCTCCAGAATCTGGCCGACGCGGAGAAAGAATACAAACAATCCAAATATTATGACGCCAATTACATCCCTGCTTATGTGGGACTCATGCTTGTGGAGAATAAACTCAGGAAATTTGCAGAAGCGATTACTGTATCGGAAGCTGCTATTTCAAAAGAGCCAAATAACAAGGCTGTTTTATATGCCCGAAGCATTGTAAACGGCAGCAAAGGGGATTTCTTAGCATCTGTCAATGATATTTCCAAAGTGATTGCTTCTGACCCGAATGATGAGGATCTTTTCATGAGAAGAGCCGGGTTCTATGAAAAGCTTGGACAATTTCAAAATGCCATTTATGATTATTCCAAAGTAATTGGGATGAACGGTAAAAATGTTTCTGCTTATTACAGAAGGGCCTGGAACTATGAACAGGTTACCGGTTTTAAACTTGCCGCTGCGGATTACGAGAAAATAATGACGCTTGCTCCCAATAATGACAAAGCAGCACAATTGTTGAAAGGAGCCCGAGAAAGGCTTTATGAATTGAACAGGGAGAATTTTAAACCTGAAATTGAACTGCTGGTTCCAAAGGCCAGCGAAAAGAATGTAATCCGGCTTCCTCAGGATAAAACAGAACTGTTGGTAAAAGGGAAAATTAAGGATGCCAGCAGAATTAAATCTATTTCCCTTAATAATTTACCCGCGAAATATGATGCAGATACATTGAATCCTGATTTTACAGCCACAGTCCAGATTGGTACGGGAAATGAACTGACTGTCACAGCTACCGATATTTATGATAATAAACAGAAAATAATTTATTCCATTGACCGCACGGAGATCAATAAACCGGTCGTCATGCTGACAACACCTATGGAGAGTTCAGACAAAGAAATTATGCTGGATAACCTTAACCCTGAACTTTATATTGAAGGAAAAGTAATGGATGAAAGCCCGATTGAGGCGATTATTATTGATGGGGTTGCGGCAAGTTATCCCCTGGAAAGCCTGAACCCTGTTTTCTCCATTAAGTTAAAAATTGCCGACAAGAATGAACTTAATATTAAAGCGCGTGATATCTATGGCAATGAAACGAATGTGAAATATAAAATAAGCCGTGAAAGTGCAAATGCTTCCCTGGATAATCCGATGGGCCTTACCTGGGTTGTGTTCATTGAGAATTCAACGTATAAAAATTTTGCCTCACTGGACGGGCCTCCCAAAGATATTTCCATGATGAAGTCGGCTTTGGCTAATTATAAGATTACCAAGATTATTCATAAAAAGGATCTGGTCAAATCGGATATGGATGCTTTTTTTAATATTGACTTACGGGACCAGTTGAGAAACAACAAAGTCAAGTCGCTGGTTGTATGGTATTCCGGCCATGGTAAATATGTCAATCAAACCGGGTACTGGATTCCTGTCGATGCCAAACGGGATGATGAAGCTTCCTATTTTAACCTGAATACACTTCAGGCTGCTTTGCAAAATTCATATAAAACCCTGGACCATGAATTGGTCATTACGGATGCCTGCGAATCAGGTTCTACCTTTCTGGATGCTATGAGAGGAGATTCAGCTGTTACCTGTAATAATCCACTTTATTACAAATACAAAACTGCTCAGGTGCTTACTTCATCTGGTTATGAACTGGCTTCGGACAATTCGGAATTTGCCAAAAACATTGCAAAGCAGCTGAATGATTCAAAAACCTGCGGGGCATCGGTGGATGGGATATTCCTGAACCTGCTTGCCATTGCTAAAAACTCCAACGGGAAAATTCAAACTCCGAAATTCGGGCAGATACTTGGGGCTGGTCATGTGAAACCAAGCACTTTCTTCTTTATCCGGCAATAATGTTCGTGCTTAAATACCTATCTGGGCGCAAACAAATGCGCCTCTTTTTGATTGGATTATTTCAATTTCTCCTCCTTAGCTCTGGCGCACAGATTTTTTCTTTTGACAATTATCCGGTTTCTGATGGGCTGGTGCAATCAAATGTCAAGTGCATCATCCAGGATAAAAAAGGATATATATGGCTTGGAACTGATGGGGGCCTTTCCCGATTTGACGGCAAAGTGTTTCAGAATTACTCTGTGAATGAAGGGTTGGCCGATAATAGCATAAGTGCACTCCTTACGGATCATTCCGGAACTATCTGGATCGGACATGCAACTGGTGGGCTGACGCTTTTCAAAGAGGATAAGTTCAATGTGATGAGTTCTGTTATTTTGCCTGGCACGAAAAAGGTTTTATGCATTTTTGAAGACCTTAAGGGCTCTGTTTGGATTTCCTACCAGGATTTTGGAGTAGTAAAGATAATAGATCCAGTTGCTGACCTGAATGATCCGCACAATTTTTTTGTATTCAGGAGCAGTGATGGCCTGAGCGCACTTGTGTTTGATATGCTGGAGACTAAAAATGCGGATTTTTATTTCGCCACAGATGTTGGTGTCAAGCACCTTATGGCGGATGGGAAAAGTTTTGAGTTTTTAAAGAATAAAGAACTGGAAGGGCATCAGACTACGAAAATGCTGGAAGACGATGCCGGCAATCTGTGGTTCGGACTTTATCTCGGAGGTTCCGGATTACTGGCCAGGCTGGATAAAAATTCGGGAACGGTAACAACCACTTTTCTGAACTCCTTTATTGCTAATCTGATAAAGGATCGAAATGGGAACCTATGGGCTTCCACCTGGGGCAGTGGAATTATTAAAATCAATTGCAAGACGAATCAACTGACCCGGTTTGGTCCTCAGAATGGATTGAATTCAGAAAAAAACTATTGCCTTTTTAATGACAGGGAAGGGAATATCCTGATAGGTTCACAAAATAATGGATTTTATATTTTCAAAGGTGAGCGCTTCGTTACTTATAACTCCTCTGGAGGCCTTGCAGGAGATCAGGTATATGCTGTTGTACCTGGGGAAAATTCGTTGATATGGGTTGGCACAAATAAGGGTCTGTCCGCTATTAATCAGAATGATAATACGATCAGGAACCTGAGCAAAGGTAACGAAATGAGTATTCGCTCAATGGTAAATGATGGTCTGGGCAATTTGTGGATTGGCACAACTGATCAAAAAGTTATCCGATTCAACCTTCCTACCGGAAAATTTTCTACTCCTGAACTCCTGAATGACCATTTTACAAGTTCCATTGTCAACGCTCTTGTCATAGACAAATCAGGCAGACTTTGGGTTGGTACTATTGGAAGCGGTTTGTGTGCATGGGATGTGAAAGGGACTGATTTGCCAAAAAATTTTACGATTGAAGATGGATTTTTCGGGCAACTGGTTACGATTAATTCATTGCTATGTGATCACCAGGGTACCATCTGGATCAGTGTGGACGGAAAAGGGATTGCAAGGTACTCTGGAAATAAATTTATAACGCTTAAAAAGCAGGATGGCTTTCCTGTTACTGATCCAACTGCCCTGGCGGAAGACAAACAGGGAAATATTTGGATAGGAACCAGTGGGAATGGCTTGTATAAATATGATGGAAAGCAATTCAGGCATTTTACTGTCAAAGAAGGATTAACTTCCGATCTGATAAACCTGATCACAGTGGATCAGGGAAATACAGTCTGGGCCGGAACAAATAAGGGACTGAGTAAGTTTATTGAAAAGGATTCGCTGTTTATTTCATATGGTAAAAATGAAGGATTCCGCAGCATAGAAACAAAGGCTAATGCAGGTTATTCCGGCAACGGACGTTTCACCTGGTTTGGAACGGTGAATGGTCTGATCCGATATGATGCAGCATATGATCAGCTGAATACGCTGGAAGCACTCACAAGCATTGTTGATGTTAAAATTAATTATACATCTTCTTTAAGTTTATCTGCCCGGGCAGAATTAAACTATAAGGAAAATACCCTGTCCTTTTTTTATTCCGGTATTTGTATTTCAGATCCTGATGCGGTAAGGTATTCTGTTATGCTGGAGGGATTTGAGAGTAAATGGAGACCTTCCACCAGAGAGCGCTCAGTTATTTACTCCAACCTGCCTCCCGGTAAGTATATTTTCAAGGTCCGAGCCGAAAATAATCTTGGGATACTGAATAAGATACCTGTCACCTTTACTTTCAGCATTTATCCGCCCTGGTATTTTACTTTTTGGGCATACTTGATTTATGTGCTTATCGGGGGTATATGGATTGTTGTTTTTATCAAATGGAGAGAAGGCAGGCTGAAGATGGAAAATTTGGTACTGGAAGAAAAAGTAAGACTTAGGACAACTGAGGTATTGGATAAAAACAGGGAATTAGATACTAAGAACAAAGACATTATGGCCAGTATCCGTTATGCAAAGCGGATTCAGGATGCAATTCTGCCACCGGATGAGTATGTGTTAAAATATTTACCTAAAACGTTTATCTTTTTTAAACCTAAGGATATTGTGAGCGGTGATTTTTACTGGTTGCACGATGCAGGGGATAAAATTGTATTTGCTGCCGTGGATTGTACCGGCCATGGAGTGCCCGGAGCCTTTATGTCAATCGTTGGTCATAATCACCTGGAACAGATTGTTGGTAAGCAGGGGATTACCCAACCTGCTGCGATCCTGGATGCCCTTAATAGGAGTGTGAGCGAAACACTCCGGCAATCTAATACGGATGAACATATCATAAAGGACGGTATGGATATTGCCATCTGTATGTTTAACAGAAAAACAAGTGAACTGCAATATGCGGGAGCCTATAATCCTTTATACTGGGTGCGTAATTCTGTACTGAATGAAATCAAAGCTGATAAATTTCCAATTGGAAATCTTCAAACGGAGGAGCATCTGGGGTTTAGCAATCACAGCCTGCAGCTGGAGAAGGGGGATACGCTCTATATTTTCTCGGATGGATTTGCGGATCAATTCGGAGGAGCAGATGGAAAAAAATTAAAAAGCAGGTTATTTAAGAAACTATTACTTGAAGCTCAGCATCTGAGTATGGAAGAACAGGGAATGTACATTGGGAAAGCCTTTGAAGAATGGAAGGGAAGTCTGGAACAGGTGGATGATATTTTAGTGATTGGAACAAGGCTTTGAAGAATGTCCCAGCTGTTCATGAAATGATGTTGGTCATGGTTTTGTAAATTGAATGTTGCCAGATTTGTGTTGGTCCGGAATAGGATGAAAGCACTTAATTTTTCAAAAATAATAAAATGAAAGACATTAATGAACACATCAAAAGTCTGAGATCAGATTATTCAAAGATGGAATTGAATGAGCGCGATATTCATAAAAGTCCATTTTTGCAATTTGAAAAATGGATGAAGGAGGCCATTGATGCTGAAATTATTGAACCTCATGCAATGACGCTTTCAACTGTCAGTATTGAGTTGAAGCCTTCGGCAAGGATTGTTTTGCTGAGGGATTTTGGGATTTTAGGTTTTACCTTTTATACCAATTATACAAGTAGGAAAGGGCAGGACATAGCAGTACATCCGGACGCAGCTTTAACTTTCTTTTGGCCTCAGATTGAGCGGCAGGTGCGCATTGAAGGGGTGCTTGAAAAGGTGAGTGCATCTGTTTCCGATGCGTATTTTAATTCCCGGCCGAGAGAGAGCAAAATAGGAGCCTTGGTTTCAGAACAAAGCAAGTCAATTCAGAGCCGTGAATTGCTTGAAGAAAAAATGAATGATTTATCAACCCGTTTTGCCGGGAAAGAAATTTCCCGGCCGGAGTATTGGGGCGGGTATTGCCTGAAACCTTCTGTTTTTGAATTCTGGCAGGGTCGTCCAAGTCGCTTGCATGACCGTATCCAATTTACCTTGTCAGAAGAGAACTGGCTTATTCAGAGGCTTTCGCCTTAGAAGCTTTTTTTGCTGCTTTCTTTGGGGCGGCGGCTTTTTGTTCTGCTTTTTCTGCTTTCTTTTCCGCCTTCTTGGGAGAGGCTGATTTTGATACTTTCTTCTTATGTGGGCGGCTTACGCCATAAGATCCCATGAATATTTTTCCCTTTTTGCTCTTTTTGTCTCCTTTTCCCATAACGATTTTTAATTTGTTTTTGTAAAAATAGGTAAAAAAAATTAAGCACCGTTCATCGCTTATTTTTTGAGTCTTGCAATGTAATCTTCTTCAATGAGTTTTGAACTTCGGATTGAATTGCGGAGCCAAATCAGAAGTACCTGTTCTTTTTCTTCGTTGGATAGCTGCCAGTCGATTGTGGATTGATGCAATCTGTAAATAAGACTATTCAGACACAATGCGGCTGATACCGATATGTTAAAACTCTCCGTAAAGCCAAACATGGGTAGTTTCACAAATCCATCTGCCTGTTCCATTATCTCAGTGGATATTCCCTTTAATTCGGTGCCAAAAACCAACGCTGTTTTACAAGTAAGGTCCAGTTCCTGAATGCTGCAATCCTCTTTATGAGGACTTGTAACGATAATCTTATAGCCGTTCTTTTTAAGTCCTTCTATACAGGTTCTGGAGTTGTCAACCTGCTTTTTATAGGTAATAAGGTTGAGCCATTTGGATGAACCAAGCGCAATGTCCTGATTGACTTTGTAAGTATTTTTGTTTTCAATTATATGTACATCCTGTATTCCAAAACAATCACAGGAACGCAAAACAGCACTGGCATTGTGAGGCTGGTAGAGGTCTTCAAGAACAACAGTTATGTGGCGTGTCCTGTATTGTATAACCTGCTCAAATTTTGCCTTGCGTTCATCTGAGACGAATGATGAGAGGTAGTAGATCAGATCCTTTGAGTTATTCATTTAAGCGTTGTGAATTAATCCTTTCAGCAAGGTGAATGATTGCTGATGTTATTTTATAGTATTCTTCCGTTTGATTTTCCAGCCAAACCGGCTATGCGATATAGCAGACGGGCAGCTACGTTGGCATCCCATTCATCCTTTCCAGGTGCAACTTCATTGATGTCAAATGCAATAATTGTCTTACCACTTTTGACTATTTTCTGAAGGAGGAACAGGATTTGCTCAAACTCAAACCCACCGGCTACCGGAGTGCCTGTATGCGGGCAAAGTTTGGGGTCGAGCCCGTCAATGTCAAAACTCAGGTAAATTTTTTCAGGCAGTTCTTCGATAATTTTTTCGCAAATCGCCGACCAGGCCACTCCTTCATACTGCTGTGTTTTTATATCGCGGTCATAAAATGTTTTTATCCGGCCTTTGGAATTTTTTATCAGTATTGCTTCGGCTTCACAATAATCACGGATTCCGATCTGTACCAGGCGGCTTACCTGAGGAATTTTAAGGGCATTGAACATTATGGATGCATGAGAAAATTCAAAGCCTTCATAGGCATCCCGGAGATCAGCATGCGCATCTATCTGAAGTATGGCGAAGGAAGGATGTCTTTTTGCCAATGCCTGCATCAGGCCCAATGGGGTGCTGTGATCCCCGCCAAGAAGGGCGGGGATTTTATTTTTAGTAAGGTAATGCAGGGCTTTTTCTTTTACTTCTGCGTTCATTTTTATGCAAGCCTTGTTAATTTCAGCCTGCAGGGTTTTCATAACCTTATTGGAGGAGGGGTTATGTCCCTTTTCAAACAATGCTAAGTATTTTTCTGCTTTTATGCGAAGCCGGTTACTGGTGCTTTGCAACCTCTTTGATACGGATTCCATTGCGATGCCCATTTTCCAAACGTTTTCAATCTCAGGGTCGAAGAGATCGACCTGGAAGGATGCATCATAAATGGCCTGGGGACCTTTGGCAGTTCCGGCGCTATAGGAGACGGTTACCTCCCAGGGTACAGGAATAACTACCACTTCGGCTTCTTCCGTGGTGAAGGGTAAACCGAACAGGTTGTTATTGGTGTCTCCAATACTATTTGGATCAAAGTTTTTTATTTTATCTGTTTTGTTCATGGTGTTCATTAGGGTAAAATTTAAAAGACCAGCCATTCATGCATCAAAAGTATACTTATTCTTTGCTTATTCTTTGCTTATCCCTTTCCAATTCGCCACCTTTCATCTAATTGAAAGCCACGAAGAAATTCGGATACTTCCATACGTTTTTTACCAGCCAGCTGCAGTTCATGGATACATATAAAGCCTTCACTCAGGCTTGCTTTCAGATAGGATTTAGCGTCTGTTTTTAAAGTTCCCGGGGCGACAGACTGGGGTACTGCGATTAGCTCCATTGATGTGCTGAAAATTTTTAATGAATAGGATTTTCCTTCCGGTGACAGAAGATCCGTAAATGCTGCAGGGTAGGGGCTCAAACCCCGGATCAGGTTGTGAATTTCATGAATTGATTTTGTCCAATTGATTTTACAGTCTTCTTTGAAAATTTTGGGAGCCTGTTTTAGTTCTTCTTTGTCTGGAACAAATTTATTTTGTTCGGTTTCGGAATAGGTATGTGTTTCTATTGCTTTTACTGTTTTTAGTACAAGTTCCGCTCCAACTGACATCAATTTGTCGTGAAGTTCTCCCGCTGTTTCATTTTCACCAATGGTGACTCTTTCCCTCGCTATGATCTTTCCTGTATCTATTTCCTGTTGGAGGAAAAAGGTGGTTACTCCGCTTTCTTTGTCTCCGTTCATGACCGCCCTATTGATGGGTGCTGCCCCACGATACTGGGGAAGGAGGGAGGCATGGAGGTTAAATGTACCAAGACGGGGCATATTCCATACTGATTCGGGTAACATGCGAAAGGCCACAACGATTTGTAAGTCGGCGTTCAAAGATTTTAACTGAGCGATAAATACCGGGTCTTTTAATTTTTCGGGTTGTAAAATGTTCAGGTCTTTTTCAAGCGCATACTTTTTTATTGCTGATTGACGCAAGTCAAGCCCTCTTCCGGCCGGTTTGTCAGGTGTAGTTATTACGCCAACTATGCTGTAATTCTGCTTTAGCAAAATATCAAGGGAGGCTACAGCAAATTCCGGAGTTCCCATGAAAATTATTTTTAATTCTGAACTCACGTTATGTTCGGCATCATTCAACAGTAGACCTTATTCAACATATAACACTAAACCCTTTAAATATTCTCCTTCAGGATGAAAAATGTTTACAGGATGGTCTGGTGGCTGGGACAAACTATGCAGGATTCGTACTTTTCTTCCGGCCAGAATAGCCGCTGCCATAACTGCACTGTTAAAGGAATACCGATCGACAACCTGTGAGCAGGAGAATGTAAAAATCAGACCTCCCGGTTTTATCTGTTTGATGGCTTCCGCATTCAGGCGCTTATAACCCTGAATGGCATTGTGTTTGGCGTCCCTGTGTTTTGCAAAAGCGGGGGGGTCAAGGACAATAATATCATAGGTGTTTTCTTTGCCGTTCAAAAAGTCAAATACGTCTGATACAAATGATTGATGGATATTTTCATCAATCTCATTCAATCTTATATTTTTGTCAGTTAATTCTATGGCTTTTTTTGAGCTGTCCACTGAGTGAACGATACGTGCGCCTGCTCTGGCTGCATAGACAGAGAACCCTCCAGTATAACAAAATGTATTCAAGACGGCTTTTCCTTTGGAGTAGCGGGCCAATAATTCCCTGTTTTCCCTTTGGTCGATGAAAAAACCTGTTTTTTGCCCGGCCTCCCAATCCACAAAAAATTTATACCCGTTTTCTAAAACTTCATTGGAATGCAATTGCCCGAATAAATAACCATTCTTAGCTTTGACAAAGGATTGTTTTGGGATGGTTTCTTCGCTCTTGTCGTAAACTGCTTTGAGCTGGTCACCATATACCTGCTGTAACGCGTCAACGACCTGGTCCTTTACCAAATGCATACCGATGGAATGTGTCTGGAGTACTGCAGTTCCGTTGTAATAATCAATTACAAGTCCTGGCAAACCATCTCCTTCAGCATACAGTAATCTATAAACATTTGTTGCGGAGTTTTCAGCCAAACCTATGCTATGCCTGAAATTGTAGGCCTGCTGGATTTTGCTTTTCCAAAAGGCCAGACCGATGGTTTCTTGCTCAAATGTAAATACACGGACTGCAATGGAACCAATCTGGCAATGGCCTGTTCCCAGGTAACTATTTTCGCTGTCATATACTTCAACCAAATCCCCTTCCTCCACTTTCTGATCAATCGTATCTATTGCCCCAGAAAACACCCATGGGTGGAATCTTCTCAGACTTGTGTCTTTGCCGGGCTTTAGGGTTACTTTAATCACACCTGAATTTTCATTGCTTGTTTTTGTCACCAATCAAAACATATTGCAGAATATTGGCGCCCATCTTCAATGCTTTGATATGGGATTCAGGGGAATCTTTATGGACTTCGTAGGATTCCCATCCATCGCCAAGGTCACATTCATAATCATAAAAACATACCAATCGTCCCTCGTAAATAAGCCCGAAGCCTTGTGCCGGTTTGCCATCATGTTCATGTATTTTGGGTAATCCTCCTGGGAAATCATATTTCTGATGGTAGATAGGATGTGAGAATGGAAGCTCTACAAAATCGAGTTCCGGGAAAACTTTTTTCATCTGTGGCCGCATAAATTTATCGATACCATAATTATCCGAAATTTCTAAAAATCCGCCACCAATAAGGTATTTGCGCAAATTTTCAACTTCTTCCGGATTGAAGACTATGTTTCCATGCCCTGTAATGTGGACCAGTGGATAGTTAAATAATTCCGGACTTCCAACCTCTACAATGCCTTGCTCTGGATTGATGTTTGTCTTTAGGTTTTCGTTACAGAATCTGATCAGATTGGGCAAGGAGGTTTCGAGATTGGCATACCAGTCGCCACCCCCGCTATACTTAAGAAGGCCTATTTGCCAGGAAGGTGTCGGCAAAATAAATGCGGATAACAGGCTTAGAGTGGTAAGAAACAGAAGTACGCGCGCCATTTTTAACATACGCAAAGTTAAGTATTATAAGGAAATTCGGTACATCTTCGTACTTTTGTAGTGTGATTACTTCTCTCACAATTAAACTTAAGTTTTTTTGCATTGTCTTGCTGTTTCTTTTCGCGGGAATGCCCGGGCTTGTTGCTCAGGATAAGAGTAAAGCCAAACAAGATTCTTCTGCCGTTGTTCCTATGAATAAGCCAGCCCTCACAAAGCCAGTTGACCCGAGTGGTTTAAAACCATCCGTAAATAAATCCCTCACTCCTGCCACTACGGTCAAAAAAAGGACTCAAACAAGGCCTCCTGATCTTACTGTTGCTTACCGAAAACCGGCAACCAATTATCTGGCGTCAAAAGACAGATATTCCAATGGGCAATTAAAAGAAAAGGGTGATTCCATTAATGGACTCAAAGAGGGTGTATGGATAGTGTATGACAGAAATGGTGCTATGACCGGTAAAGTGACATATGTCAAGGGAGTAAAGGAAGGTGAATCTATTGAGTATTTTGACGATGGGGCGGTTAAGGAAACGGGTAAGATTGTGAATGATAAATATGAAGGGCAGGTTACTTCCTACTTTAATAATGGGCAGATTTTTTTTCAGAGATGGTATTTAAACGGCATTCAGGACAGTATCTGGACCTGGAATTATGAGAATGGCAAAGCTTCGAAAATTGTTCACTATACGAATGGTAAACTAAATGGAGAATACATCGAAAATTTTGAAAGCGGACAGTTGAAAATTAAAGCGACCTATCTCAATGGGAAGTTAGAAGGGGATTATGTAAAATATTTTGCAAGCGGTCAGGAGAGAAGGACTTGTTCTTATCTGAATGGAAAGAGAAATGGTGAACTGATACAATACACGGAAGACGGCAAGGTTGCGTATAAGCAGGAGTATGAACTGGGGGTGGGAGGAAAGATTAAGTAGAGGTTTGTACCTTTTTGCAAGCTGAAACTTTAGGGAAGGAAACTATGCGTTTTTGGAGTGTTTTTATAGGTCCAGCAAAATAGACCTATGGAGGCTCAAAGGTTCAACAAAATGAACTTATGAGAGCATCAACGAAGGACTTTATGCGTACAAACAAAATCGGTTGTGGACGCCCCCGCCCGGAAAAAAAACAAAAGTTATGGTTATAGCTAATTTGAAAGGCTATTAATTAAGGCTATTAATAATGGTGCATGCTACTAAGGCTGCTGTTTCTGTACGGAGGCGGGAATTACCGAGGCTGATTTCAGTGTAGCCATTTTGTTTTGCAAGCTGAATTTCTTCGGGAGAAAAGTCTCCTTCCGGGCCAATTAGTATCAGGGCGTTTTGGCCGGGTATGTATGCGTTTTTCAGGTTGTTATTTTTAGTGTTTTCTGCTATATCGTTCTGAGGCGGATTACAATGTGCTATGAATTTTTGCCCTTCAAATGGGCGAGAAATGAAATCTTTAAAAATTGTCATTTCATTCAGCTTTGGTAAAAATGCTTTGATGGATTGTTTGATAGCTGACACTGCTATTTTAAGAAGGCGGTCTGTTTTAATAACTGTGCGTTCAGAATGTTCACAGTTGAGCGGTGTGAATTCATCCAGTCCGATCTCTGTTGCCTTTTCCAGAAACCATTCCATTCGATCATTACTTTTGGTTGGCGCAACGGCTAAATGTAAATATACAGGGTGTTTCCCGTATTCCTTCAGCTTTTTTATTATAGTAATTGTGCAGCGTTTGGGATTGGCATCATTAATTTTGGCTGTGTAAAATCCTCCTTTGCCATCTATCAGGTTAATAAAATCTCCATTAATCAGGCGAAATACACGGACAGCATGTTTGGATTCTTCTTCGTTTAAAGTGTAATCCGGCAGCGTAATATCCGGTGTGTAGAATAGATTCAATATCAAAATCCGTAAGTAAAAACTACTCCTCTTTTTTCTTCTTACTGGCTTTAGGAGCTACAGGTTTATTAATTTTAATACGAATTTCCTGTTTTTCTTTGTCAAAGTCCAGCTCGATGGTGTCGCCTTCAGAAAGATTTGATTTGATGATTTCTTCCGCGAGAGGGTCTTCCACGTATTTTTGAATAGCACGTTTCAAAGGGCGTGCACCGAGGTTGGCATCAAAACCTTTGTCTGCAATAAAGTCTTTGGCTTCATCTGTCATCTTTATGATGTACCCAAGTGTATGGATGCGGCTATACAATTTCTCCAGTTCAATGTCAATGATTTTATGAATTTCTTCACGTCCTAGAGAGTTGAAAACAACAACATCATCAATTCGGTTAAGAAATTCGGGAGCAAATGCTTTTTTTAAGGCACCTTCAATGACATTTTTTGCATTGTCGTCTGCCTGATCCTTTTTAGCACCTGTACTGAATCCTACTCCCTGCCCGAAATCTTTTAACTGACGGGAACCTATGTTGGAGGTCATAATAACTATTGTGTTCTTGAAATCAACTTTACGGCCAAGACTATCTGTCAACTGGCCATCATCCAATACCTGCAATAATAAGTTAAATACATCCGGATGGGCTTTTTCAATTTCATCCAGTAAGACAACTGCATAAGGACGTCTGCGTACTTTTTCGGTTAGCTGGCCTCCTTCTTCATAACCTACATACCCGGGAGGAGCACCAATCAGGCGGGATACGGCAAATTTTTCCATGTATTCGCTCATGTCAATACGTATCATAGATTCTTCGCTGTCAAATAAATACCTGGAAATAATTTTGGCGAGCTGGGTTTTACCGACTCCTGTAGGCCCCAGAAATATAAAGGAACCTATTGGTTTATTGGGATCTTTGAGTCCTGCGCGGTTACGTTGTATGGCTTTTACAATTTTGGCAATGGCATGATCCTGACCTATGACTCTCCCTTTTAACTCTTCTCCCATTTTCGCCAGCTTTCCAGACTCGTTCTGGGCTACACGCTGAACCGGAATACCCGTCATCATGGATACCACTTCTGCCACATTGTCTTCCGTAACTACCTCCCGATGCGTTTTGGTATCCTCCTCCCAGGCCTTTTTGGCTTGTTCCAATTGTTCCAGCAACTGACGTTCTGTGTCGCGCAATTTAGCAGCTTCTTCGTATTTCTGGCTGCGTACCACTTTATTTTTTTCTTCTTTTATATCTTCAATCTTTTTTTCAATCTCCAATACATTTCTCGGAACGTTGATGTTTTTTATGTGTACACGAGACCCTGACTCATCAAGCGCATCAATTGCCTTATCCGGCAAATGACGGTCTGTAATGTACCGCGCTGTAAGTGTTACACAGGCTTTTATTGCTTCATCTGTATAACTTACGTTATGGTGGTCTTCGTATTTGGATTTAATGTTGTTTAATATCTGTACGGTTTCTTCCGGTGTGGTAGGTTCAACCAGCACTTTCTGGAAACGTCTTTCGAGGGCTCCGTCCTTTTCTATGTACTGACGGTATTCGTCCAGCGTAGTAGCACCTATACATTGTACCTCTCCGCGTGCCAGTGCTGGCTTGAACATATTGGAAGCATCCAGTGATCCGGAGGCACCTCCTGCGCCAACGATGGTATGTATCTCATCAATGAATAAAATTACGTCCGGAGATTTTTCCAGTTCGTTCATGACGGCTTTCATCCGTTCTTCAAACTGTCCACGGTATTTAGTTCCTGCAACAAGGGAAGCCAGATCAAGTGTAACTACCCGTTTGTTAAAAAGAACGCGCGATACTTTTCGCTGAATAATACGAAGTGCAAGTCCTTCTGCAATTGCCGATTTTCCAACACCGGGCTCACCAATTAAAATCGGGTTATTCTTTTTTCTGCGGCTTAATATCTGTGAAACCCGTTCAATTTCTTTTTCCCGGCCGACGATTGGATCCAGTTTCCCGTCTTCAGCAGATTTGGTTAAATCCCGGCCAAAATTGTCTAATACAGGGGTTTTGGATTTTGATTCTGCCACCTTTTTGGAACTTGCTCCAAAAGCCCCTCCTGCTTCTTCATCTCCTTCATCATCCGCAGGTGAACCTGGACGTTCGGCCTTGGGATCAATAACTATATCTTCCAATTCCTGTTTAACTGCTTCGTAATCAACGTCAAATTTATTGAGCGCTTTGGTGGGTATATTGTTATTGTCTTTCAAAATAGAGAGTAATAAATGTTCGGTTCCGATTAAATCACTTTTGTGAAGTTTTGCTTCCAGATAGGTCACTTTAAGTGCTTTTTCAGCTTGTTTGACCAAAGGGATATTCGCAAGATTATTCACCTGTTTGCTACCTGGAACAAGCAATTCTTCAATTACCCTCCTCAGTTCCGGCACATTGACTTTTAATTTTTTCAGAATCTTAATAGCCAATCCTTCTCCTTCACGTATAATGCCTAACATGAGGTGCTCTGGTCCTATGTAATCATGCCCAAGGCGCAAGGCCTCTTCCCGGCTAAAAGTAATTACATCCCTTACTCTCGGCGAAAATTTTGCTTCCATAAACCCTTTTATTAGTGTTTAACGTATTCCCCGGAAAATTGTTTCAATTTAAACGAATTGTCCTTAAAATACGCTGATTTCTCTATTTTTCAAAGCTAAGCACTCGTTTGAATTACCTGTTTCCGCTTACTATCTATTTATGAACAATTACTTGTTGAATTTGTTGATAATTCCGAACTTGTACCCACCTTGCAGAAGATGCCAATTAACTACCTTCGGAACCTTTGTTCCTGAATATCATCAATAATTATACCAAGGCATAAACTGACAAATTATACAAGACATAAACTGACAAAATGAGCGGAGAAAAAATCATACAGATTAACATTGAAGATGAAATGAAAACGGCTTATATCGATTATTCGATGTCGGTTATTGTTTCAAGGGCTCTTCCGGATGTACGTGACGGGTTAAAACCTGTTCACCGCAGGGTATTGTTTGGCATGCTGGATCTGGGGGTCATGTCTAACCGCCCCTATAAGAAATCTGCCCGTATTGTGGGAGAAGTGCTTGGAAAGTATCATCCGCACGGGGATACTTCTGTTTATGATACAATGGTTAGAATGGCTCAATACTGGAGCCTGAGATATACACTTATTGACGGACAGGGTAATTTTGGTTCTGTGGACGGTGATCCGCCTGCTGCCATGCGTTATACAGAAGCCAGATTGCGCAAAATAGCAGAGGAAATGTTGGTTGATATAGAGAAGGATACAGTTGATTTCCGCCCCAATTTTGATGATTCATTAACTGAACCAACTGTTCTTCCTACCCGCATACCCAACTTGCTGATTAACGGAGCTGCCGGAATTGCTGTTGGTATGGCTACCAATATGCCCCCGCATAACCTGTCGGAAGTTATTGATGCGACGATCGCCTACATTGATAACCGTTCTATAGATATCGATGGTTTGATGAAATATGTGAAAGCTCCTGATTTCCCTACGGGCGGATCCATATATGGCTACGCGGGTGTAAAGGAAGCCTTTCATACCGGAAGAGGACGAATTGTCATGCGCGCCAAATCCAATATAGAAACGCTTGCAAATGGCCGGGAACGCATTATTGTCAATGAGATTCCCTACCAGATCAATAAAGCTGATATGATTAAAAAAACAGCTGATCTGGTAAATGATAAAAAGATTGAGGGTATTTCGGATATACGTGATGAGAGTGACAGGGATGGGATGCGCATCGTGTATGAACTCAAGAAAGATGCAATTGGGAATGTGGTTTTGAATAACCTGTACAAGCAAACAGAGCTTCAGTCCTCTTTCAGTGTCAATAATATTGCATTGGTCGCTGGACGACCAATGATGCTGAATTTAAAAGATCTGGTGGTGCATTTTGTGGATCACCGCCACGACGTAGTTATCCGTCGTACCAAATATGATCTTTCACAGGCTGAAAAACGTGCCCATATACTACAGGGCTATCTGATTGCACTGGACAACCTGGATGCCGTCATTAAACTGATACGCGAATCGGCTACGCCCAACGATGCTCAAATAGGGTTGATGAACAATTTCAGCCTCTCTGAAGTTCAGGCCAAGGCGATACTTGAACTGAGACTAAGGGTGCTTACCAGTCTGGAAAGTGACAAAATTAAGGAAGAGTACAATAATCTGATGGAACTGATCAAATATCTGAAAGAGGTACTGGAAGACGAAGTGCTTAGAATGGAAATTATTAAGGATGAGTTGCGTGAAGTGAAGGAAAAATATGGCGATGAACGTAAAACAGAAATAATTTTTGCCAGTGATGATATCCGGATGGAAGATATGATTGCAGATGAGGATGTGGTTATTACGATTTCCCATATGGGTTATATTAAACGGACGATTCTGGCTGAATACAGGACTCAGGGAAGAGGTGGAGTGGGTTCTAAAGGAACTGCTACCCGTGATGAAGATTTTCTGGAGCATCTGTTTGTTGCTTCTACGCATAATTACCTGATGTTTTTTACAGAACAGGGACGTTGCTTCTGGTTGAGGGCTTATGAAATACCGGAGGGAACTAAATCGTCCAAAGGAAGAGCAATACAAAACCTGATCAATATTCCTCCGGATGATAAAGTGAAGGCGTATATCAATGTGAAAAATCTGGCTGACGCCGATTACCTGAAAAATAATTTTATCATTATGTGTACCAAACAAGGTACTATTAAGAAGACTACACTGGAAGCCTATTCCCGTCCACGTCAAAATGGGATCAATGCCATCACCATACATGAAGGGGACAGTCTGTTGGAAGCCAAACTGACCAATGGAAAATGCGAGATTATGCTGGCTACAAAATTGGGCAAGGTAGTTCGTTTTAATGAGGTGAAAGTAAGGCCTATGGGGCGTAATGCCTCCGGTGTACGCGGAGTAAATCTGGACGACGAAGCAGGAAATACGAACGAGGTGATTGGCATGATTGCCTTGCCTGATC
This sequence comes from Bacteroidota bacterium, assembly GCA_013286805.1. Lineage (GTDB taxonomy): Bacteria > Bacteroidota > Bacteroidia > JABDFU01 > JABDFU01 > JABDFU01. Next base: position 60,112 of record JABDEY010000003.1, read on the forward strand.
CTTCAGTAAACGTGCTGGTGGTTTCGGAGAAAGGTCTGGGTAAACGCTCTGAACTGGAAGAATACCGGGTGACAAACAGAGGTGGAAAAGGGGTAAAGACTTTGAATATTTCCGAAAAAACAGGGGCTTTGGTAGCGATTAAGGATGTTACGGATAAAAATGACCTGATGATTATTACTAAATCGGGTATTGCGATACGTTTGCCGGTTGTTGATTTACGTGTGATGGGGAGAGCTACACAAGGTGTGAGGCTAATCAACCTGAAGGATGACGATGAAATTGCTGCGGTGACGAATGTGGATTCGGATGAGGTGGTTTTGAACGAGGGTGGAGTAGATGGTGGGATAAGCAATGGGGCGGGAAGTCAACCAGGTGAATCGGCAAATGAAGACTCAGGTTTGTCCAGAGAGGGTTCAGGCCAACATGGAGAGAAGAGAGAAGGAGACAATGATTCGGGATCAGATCAGAATAACGAGCCTGGTTCAGCTGATGATACTACGATAGAATAATTGTTTGTGTAAATTAAGCACCGTTCGTCGCTGCCGGTAAATCGACTTACACACTTTCTGCCCTCTCGATTTCCTGAAGGCTGGTCGGCCCAGGATCTGGCTCAAACAGCCTGAGGCTGTTTGCCCTCTCTGCTACTTAATTTACCTGGATGTAAGAACATTTTTTAGCCCTGAAATGAATAATTCTACTATTTTTGGTGAAAATTTAATAAATACCTTATTCCGTATGACGAACTCTATTCGAAAAACATTATTTACTGCGGCATTGTTTACTGCTTCAATTGCTGTTGTCAGTGCCCAGTCAACACTCGTTGATAAAATTGAACCCAGCGCGGATGGCTTGACTATCCCTTACTCAAAATACAAATTGCCTAACGGTCTGGTTGTTATGGTTAATGAAGACCATTCTGATCCTGTGGCTACTGTTATGATTACCTATAAGGTAGGATCCGACAGGGAGAGTATAGGTAAATCGGGGTTTGCCCACTTTTTTGAACATATGATGTTTGGAGGTTCTAAGCACCTCGCGGATAAACAGCATTTCAGGATGATCAGTGCAGCAGGTGGTAACATGAATGGAAATACCACTGAAGACCGCACTCAGTATTTTAATAATATTCCCAGCAATCAGGTAGAAGTTGCGCTCTGGCTGGAAGCTGACCGTATGGGCTATTTGCTGGATTCACTGACACAGAAGAAATTCGAAATTCAAAGATCCACAGTCAAAAATGAAAAATCACAGAACCAGGTTAATCAACCTTATGGCATGATTGAGGAATTTATGGGTCAGACTTTATATCCTTATGGCCATCCCTATAGCTGGCCGACTATTGGTTATGTGGATGATCTGGACAGGGAATCCTTAGGTGATTTGAAAAATTTCTTTCTGCGCTGGTACGGACCTAATAATGCTATCTTAACGATTTCAGGTGACGTGGATTCCAAACAGATCATGACCTGGGTAGAAAAATATTTCGGGAACATCAAACAAGGCCCGGAGGTAAAAAAATTGAGGGTGGCTCCTGTTACACTTGCCAGTGATAAATACTTTAGCTACAAGGATAAGGTATATCTGCCACTGACTTACCGGGTTTATCCAACTGTTCCAAAATTTCATAAAGATGAGCCTGCTTTGGATGTTTTGGGGGAGATGATGGGGGGAGGTAATAACTCAATTTTTTATAAGAATTTTGTTAAAACTGAAAGGGCTGCTTCGGTTGAAATTGGCAATCAGACAAAAGAGTTGTCTGGTGAATTTGCCATCGCTGTTTTCCCATACCCGCCTGATGAGGCTTTTGAGGATTATACGGCATATGATAAAATGTTTAAGCTGACAGAGGACAGTATTAAGTCCACGCTTAACCAATTTGAAAAGACGGGTATTACAGATGAAGCGCTTCAACGTGTGAAAGCTAAATTAGAAGCTCAGATTGTCGGAGGTGCGGAAAGCACTTATGCCAAAGCTGCCATGCTTTCTGAATGGGAAATGGTTCTTGGCCGTCCATTTAATATTAAGGATGAATTAGACAGGTATTCGAAAGTATCTAAAGAAGATGTGATAAGAGTTTTCAATAAATATATCAAAGGTGCCGGTGCCGGAGTTGTTAATGTGTACCCCCGTATTTCAGATAAGGATTCCGTAAAAAGTAACAATCCGAATGCAGGAATGGTTTTGAAAGAAGAGCCAGAATATGCCGGTCTTTCTTTTGTTCCGCTTTCAGATACTCCCGACAGATGGAAAAAGCCAGAGCCTCAGGCGCCCAAAGTTGCCAAGGTTCCCGAATATTATACTTCACAGCTTAAAAACGGATTGAAAATTATTGGAACCAAGACTTCTGAAACTCCTACTATTGAAATTCTGCTTACAATTGACGGTGGAAATCTTATTCTGAATTCAGATGAGTTAAAGAAGAACGGAATAGCTGAACTGACTGCCGATTTGCTAAATGAGGGAACCAAAAATTTCACTACCGAACAAATTAGTGCTGAATTGGATAAACTGGGTGCTACGGTAACTTTTTCTGCAGATAAAACAACTTCCCGCGTGACTGTTTCCTGTCTGAAAAAAAATCTGGATGCTACACTTAAGCTTTTTGAAGAAAAATTACTTAAGCCGAGATTTGATGAAAAAGATTTTAAGCGTGTGAAAAAACAATTAAAAGAAAACCTGGCTCAACAGAAGAGTAATGCTGACTATGTGGCCTCAGCAGCCTTTTCTTCTGTGTTATACGGTAACTCTATCTGGGGATTGAATCCGGTTAAAAAGAATATTGAAAAACTGGAACTGGCTCAGGTAAAGTCTTATTATGATAAATTCTATTCACCAAGTGTTGCCCGTCTGGTAATTGTTGGTGATGTGGATCAAGCCGAGATACTTCCCAAACTGGAGTTTTTAAACAGCTGGCAGGCAAAAGAAGTGAAGATTAACAGTGCTGTTTCTACTACTGAAGTTGATCCTGTGGTTTATGTGGTGGATAAAATGGGTGCTCCTTCTTCTGTTGTCCGGATTGGAAGCCCTTCTATTCCATATGATGCTACCGGGGAGTATTTCAAGAATTCTGTGGCCAATTTTATGCTTGGAGGAAACTTTAACTCCCGCCTTAACCTTAATTTGCGGGAAGACAAGGGCTATACATATGGCATTAGTTCCGGATTCAGGGCCGATAAATACAAGGGTACTTTTGTAATTGGGGCTGCTGTGAAACGTAAGGAAACGGGTCATTCCATGTCGGAAATTATGAAAGAAGTGCAGAATTACATGAAGAATGGCGTTACAGATGCGGATGTTGAATTTACCAAGAGCTGCATATTAAATCAGGATGCAATGAAGTATGAGACCAAGAACAACAAAGCTAATTTTCTGGGTAAAGTTCTTGAATTTAATTTAAGCAAGGATTTTCCTGCACAACAGGCCCAGGTGTTAAAGGCCATGACTAAGGAGGATTTCAATAATCAGATTAAGAAGGCGATTGATCCCACTAAAACAGCTATTGTTATTGTCGGGGATAAGGTGGCTATAAAGAAACAACTGGAGTCGCTTAATATTAATGTGAAGGATTTTAATGAGAAGCTGAACCTGAAAAAGTTTAAGGAAGTGGATGTGGACTAGTAGGTATTATCGTTGAGTAAATTGAAGAAGGTCTTCTCCCATAAAGAGAAGGCCTTTTTTGCATTTAGATGGGAAAGTTTTTTTATTTTTAGAGGAGAATAGTGATTGATTTTAAAAGGGATAGTTTTATAAAAATTAAAAGGAAATATTTATGTTTAAAATGAAATTTTTGACAGTAGTGATCATTGCCGGCTCGGCCGGAATGTTTGGACAAAGCAACAATGTGCAAAATGCCTGGAATTACCTGAGATCAAAGGATTTGGACAAGGCTAAAGCTGCCATCGATCTGGCTGCCGTACATGAGGATACCAAAAGCAAACCTAAAATGTTCCTTTACCGGGCCGAAGTATATATGGCTATTATGGATACTAAGGAGGATAAATTCAAAAATCTCGACCCGGATGCTGCTGAAAAATGTTTTGCGGCTGTAATCAATTGCCTTAAAACAGATAAGGATGAGACTTTTAAGGATGATTTGAAGCCACAAAACCTGCTGGTGCGTTCCGCTGTCAGTGTATATAATCAATGTATTATCATGGAAAATGACAGGCAATTTGATAAAGCACTTCATTACACTGCAATGCTTTATGATGCTTTGCCATTTGACAAGGATGATGCCGTAAAGCATCAGAACATAACTAAGGA
>JABDEY010000004.1:0-759 GCA_013286805.1 Bacteroidota bacterium
ATGCTGGTATGCGACAACCTGAACAACCTTTGGATAGGAAATAATCAGGGCATTGACAAATTCAATTTAAGTGATAAAATTTTTAAGCATTATGGGAAACAGGATGGTTTTATGGGGGTGGAAATAAATCCCAATGCGGTTTACAAGGACACGGATGGCAATCTCTGGTTTGGCTCCATCATTGGTCTTGTTAAATATGTTTCCAAAAGCGAAAAGAACAATCTTGTTGAACCTGTTTTACAACTCAAAGCTCCACGGTTGTTTGGACTGGAGGTGGAGATTCCGGAAAACCATGTGTTCAAATACAGCCAGAATCATTTCACGTTTGATTTTGTCGGGGCCAGCCTTACCAATCCGAAAAGCGTAATGTATCGTTATAAGCTGGAAGGGTTGAATTCAGAATGGTCCATGCCGCAAAAACAGAATTTTTGTGATTATCCCAGCCTGAGTCCGGGCTCTTATACTTTCAAAGTTCAATCCGCTAATAATGATGGGGTCTGGAATGTGGAACCTGCCACTTTTTCATTTACCATCCGGCCTCCTTTCTGGAAAACCTGGTGGTTCTGGTCAATTATCGGCCTTGCTCTAATTGGCGCAACCTATGCTTATGTCATAAGGCGTGAACGTAAACTGAAGGCTGCAAATATGCTGCTTGAACAAAAGGTGTTGGAACGTACTGAAGAACTTCGCAAAGAGAAGGAGGTTGTTGAACGTCAGAATGAAAATATCAAGGACAGTATTGAATATGCCCAGCGCATT
>JABDEY010000004.1:769-58636 GCA_013286805.1 Bacteroidota bacterium
CAGGAAGCTGTGTTTGTTCCCCTGGAAACGATCAAGGAAAGTTTACCTGACTTTTTTATTTTATTTCAGCCTAAGGATGTGGTCAGCGGCGATTTTTACTGGGAGCACAAAAAAAACGGGAAAGTGGTTTTTGCTTTGGCTGACTGTACCGGACATGGTGTTCCCGGAGCCTTTATGTCTATCATTGGTTATAACCTGCTTAATAATATTGTGAAGGACAAAGGGTTTACCACACCGTCCATAATCCTGGATGAGTTAAGCAAGGAAATTACAGAGACGCTGAATCCCAATTCGGATGGCAGAAAAGTGAAGGACGGTATGGATATAGCTATCTGTGCGTACAATCCGGTTACTAAAATCCTGGAGTTTGCCGGGGCACATAATGCGATGTACCATGTTCGCAAGGGTGAATTAAAGGAATACAAATCTGACAAGCAGCCTATAGGAAAAACGATTATGCATGATGCTGCCTTTAAGTTTACCAACTCCTTGATTAATATTGAGAGCGGTGATCTGATTTATTTATTCACGGATGGTTATGCAGATGCCATCGGCGGTCCGAAGCGGACCAAATTCTTCTACCCTCCTTTCCGCAAGCTATTATGCGAAATTTCCACTTTGCCGCTTGATCAGCAGCAAAAGAAACTGGATGAGACGATCAATGAATGGCTTGGTGAAAGAGATCAGGTGGATGATATTGCTGTGATGGGTGTGAGGTTTTAGTCTACTGCTCTGGAGACTATGTCTGTGGCCGGGCTTATCAGGCTAGCTCCTCTATAACTGTTTCTATTACCCCGAGTGTCCGATAGAGTTGTTCGTAGGATTGAATCACGAAATATTTTTGCTGTAGTATATCTGTCCGAAAGGAGGTGTGCATGATTTCCCTGATGTCGAAGTCAATCTGCTCTGGCTTTTCGCTCATGCAATTCTCTGTCTCACTGGATGAAGAAATTATACCGGCTCCGTATATTTTTACCTGCCCCTGTTCCCGGATCAGGCCAAATTCAATTGTGAACCAGTATACCCGCCCCAGCATTTCAATGACCCGCTGATCATTGATGTGTTTGAGTGCAATCCGGCTGATACCTTCAAAAAAAGAGGTATAATACTTATTGGCCAGTAAAGGTGCGTGGCCAAATACATCATGAAACATGTCAGGCTCTTCAAGGTAATCGAGTTGCTCCATCGAGCGCAGCCAACACGATGCTGTAAACTTTTTTTGTGACAGGAATGCGAAAAATTCCTTCTGAGGTGAAATGCAGGGCACTACGGTCAGACTCCAGCCAGTTAAAGGTTTCAGCCGCTTCTCAATTTCTTTGAAATCAGGTATTTTATCCGCTGTGAAGCCTATTTCTTTTAAGGCCCCAAGGTATTCCTGTGAAATTTTGGCTTTTAAATTAACCTGTTGCCTGTTAAAAAGCAGCTTCCATACTTTGAAATCTTCTTCGGTGTAATTTTGATAAACCTGAGTTAATGGCCGCTGAACAGGTGATTTGAATTTCATTATAAAACTATTTTAAATGCCCTTCGGGTACGAAAGTACTGTAAATTTACGCTCTGTATGATGATTGGCAAAAAAACTGTTGTTGTTATCGGGGGCGGCGCCTCCGGTTTTTTTTGTGCGGTGAACTGTGCAAGGCTGAATCCGGAATTAAAGGTGACGCTGCTGGAGAGATCTTCTAAACTATTGGCTAAGGTGAGGGTGTCTGGTGGAGGAAGATGTAATGTCACGCATTCCTGTTTTGATAATCGGGAGTTGGTTAAAAATTATCCGCGTGGTCAAAAGGAATTGCTAAGCGCTTTCAATCGGTTTTCCGTTGCTGAGACTATTAAATGGTTTGAGGACAGGGGTGTGAAACTGAAAACGGAAGATGATGGAAGGATGTTTCCCATAAGCGATAGTTCGGAGTCTGTTATCAGTTGCCTGATGGAGGAAGCCCGGAAATATGGGGTTGATATACGACTGAATTGTGATGTAATTCAGATTTCGCATAGCATTGCTGAAGCTGATCGTGCTGGGGGTAATGGTACTGAGAGTGTTTTTAAACTTTCATTGGTTCATGGAGAACCTGTTTCATGTGATGTGTTGGTGATAGCAACAGGGGGGCGGCCAAAAGAAAGTGGATATGATTGGTTGCTTTCTTCCGGACACGGCATTGAGAAACCTGTTCCTTCTTTATTTACTTTCAATATTCCGGATAAGGTGCTTATTGGTTTAATGGGTGTGTCTGTTCAGCACGCCAGGGTCAGAATAAAGGGCCACAAGCTGGAAAGCGAGGGGCCGCTGCTTATTACACACTGGGGTATGAGCGGGCCTGCTGTATTGAAATTATCAGCCTGGGGTGCCCGGTTGCTGAATGATCTGAATTATCACTTTACAATTCAAGTAAGCTGGCTGCCAAACTTTACGGAGGAAAAACTCCGGATTGATTTTGAGGGAAAGCGCAGGTTGAATGGTGCTAAACTTTTATCCAATATCCTGCCTGAAGGGATTCCCAGGAATCTATGGGAGTACCTGATTTCTAAGGCTGGAATAGCAGATGGACTGCGATCTGCGGACCTGACGAATAAACAAATGAATATGCTTATTAATGTTTTGCTAAACGATGAATATGTTGTTTCAGGTAAGACTACTTTCAAGGAGGAATTTGTTACTTGTGGTGGCGTTAAGCTGGGGGATATAGATTTTAAAACCATGCAGAGCAAAAAGATTCCGGGTCTCTATTTTACGGGTGAGGTTTTGGATATTGACGGGGTAACAGGGGGCTTTAATTTTCAGAATGCCTGGACTACGGGGTGGTTGGCGGCGATGGATATAGGAAGGTAACTCTTCAATTGCATGCCTGCCAATAAATACAGCATTGTCAATAATTTGTGCTTTTTGTTTGCCCGGTCTGCAGTGAACTCCGATTTTCTTGTTTTGGCGCTTGGGTAGAGATACATTTATCTGTAAACATCTTTTCGGTCGCCTATCTGCCGAATGTCTACTATTTTTATTTCATCATCTATCGTATAAAGTATCCGGTATCTCCTACCCGGATTCGCCATAAATCTTCGTAAGTTGTGCCTTTTAGTTTTGTACATCCCAGGGGACGTGGGTTATTTGCCAATTACAATAAAACAATAAGTCCTCCAATATTATTACCAAAGTTCTTTAAGCGTTAAGAAAAATTAAAAACTACACCGACACCATCACTTTTTTACTTAAAAAGCATGACGTCCGACGGAAATATGCTAAAACAGAACTAAAATGTTAAATTGCAGCATATTATGAAAAATTCCAAAATACCAGAACCCGGACAAACAGAGAGTGACCTGGGCTTTGGCGCAAAGGACCATGTAAAGGGCCGCAGGGGTCTCAATAAGGATGGCAGCTTTAACGTTATAAGGGAAGGAGTTCCGCTTGTGAATTCCTTTGAGACTTATCACAGGCTGATTTCCATGTCCTGGATGAAATTTAATGTTCTGGTACTGTCTTTTTATCTGGTTGCCAATTTGCTGTTTGCCTGCATTTATCTGTTAGTTGGCATGGACGGTCTTCAGGGAATCGTGGCCCATTCTTTCAAGGATAATTTTTATGAGGCATTTTTCTTCAGCGCGCAAACATTAACCACTGTCGGCTATGGCCGGATAAGCCCTATAGGTCATGCTGCAGGGGCGGTCGCTGCTGTTGAATCCATGATGGGCCTGCTGGGTTTTGCATTGGCAACGGGTGTGTTGTATGGACGGTTCTCCAGGCCGGAAGCAAGAATAAAATACAGCGAGAACGCACTGATTGCTCCGTATAAAAAAATAACTGCCCTTATGTTCCGCATTGTGAATGAGCGGAAAAATCAACTAATAGAGGTAGAATCAGCCCTTTCAATTTCCATGCGGGATGAAAGCAACCCTAAAAACAGAAAATTTTTTAACCTGAAACTCGAATTGACGAAAATCAACTTCTTTCCTCTGAGCTGGACCATTGTTCATCCAATTGACGAAAGTAGTCCCTTATGGGGTATGACTGAGCTGGAATTTCAGAATAGTGATATTGAGTTAATTTCACTTATTAAGGCTTTTGACGATACCTTTTCACAAACTGTCTATGACAGAAGTTCCTACAAATACCATGAATTGGTCTGGGGTGCTAAATTTATCCCGATGACAGAATTTACTGATAAAGGAACTATTCTGAGAATTGACAAAATAAATGCGTTTGAAAAGGTTCAATTACCTGTTGATCAACTACCGGTTATTGAATAGTTTTTAATACTTTAGCTCAACAAAAAACCTCTTAAAATTTACTACTATGAAAGTAACCGTTGTAGGTGCAGGCAATGTCGGAGCGACCTGTGCTGATGTTATTGCTCAGAAAGAATTAGCCAATGAAGTTATTTTGGTTGACATCAAGGAAAATTATGCCGAAGGTAAGGCCCTTGACATCTGGCAGACGGCTCCTGTAAAAATGTATGATACCCGTATCAAGGGTTCTACCAACGATTACAGTAAAACAGCAGACTCCGAAGTAGTCGTCATCACTTCCGGACTGCCCCGTAAACCGGGAATGAGCAGGGATGATCTTATTTCTACCAATGCCGGTATTGTTAAATCGGTGACTGAAAATATTATCCGCTACTCTCCAAAAGCCAAGATCATTGTTGTTTCAAACCCACTGGATGTAATGACTTATTGTGCTTATCTCGCGGCCAAAGTTGATTCGAAAAGGGTATTCGGCATGGCCGGCATACTTGATACAGCGAGGTACCGGGCGTTTCTGGCTGAGGCGCTGAATTGCTCTCCTAAAGATATTCAGGCTGTGTTAATGGGCGGTCACGGAGATACCATGGTTCCGCTTCCCCGCTATACTACTGTTGCCGGGATACCAGTAACTGAACTTATTGCAAAGGATAAACTGGACGCCATCATTGAACGTACCAAGAAAGGCGGAGGTGAAATTGTAAATATGCTTGGCACTTCGGCCTGGTATGCTCCTGGTGCGTCGGCAGCTCAGATGGTGGAGGCAATTGTGCGGGATCAGAAACGCATTTTTCCTGTTTGTGCATTGCTGAACGGTGAATATGGACATAAGGGTATTTACCTGGGTGTGCCCGTTAAATTAGGGAAAAACGGCATTGAAGAAATCATTGAGTTAAAACTGAATGAAGAAGAGACGAAACTATTGAATGCTTCTGCTAAAGCGGTGAAGGAAGTGATGGATGTGCTGGATAATATGAATAAAGTGGTCGCTAAGTAGGATACTTACGCACTACTGACGTTGGTTAATATCGTGTTCACCCAATGTTAATAACCGGATGCGTTATTGCATTACATTTGCATCCCGTAAAAATTATTCCTAATGACAGAAACTGACCTGAAAGATACCTCCCGCAGAAGAATTTCCAAACCAGGTCTGATCAGTCAGCAACTGAATGAAATTGGTAAAATGCCGCCCCAGGCGGTTGAACTGGAGGAGGCTGTTTTAGGGGCTCTGATGCTGGAGAAAGATGCCTTAACGAATGTCATCGATATTTTAGTTCCCAAAAGTTTCTACAGGGAGTCGCACCAGAAAATATTTCAGGCTATACAGGATTTGTTTGGAAAGGGTGAACCTGTTGATATTCTTACGGTCACTCAGGAGCTGAAAAAAAAGGGGGAATTGGAGATTGCAGGCGGGGCCTTTTATATTTCCCAGCTCACCAACCGTGTGGCATCAGCTGCCAATGCTGAATTTCATGCCCGTATAATTGCACAGAAATATATTCAACGGGAGTTGATACGTATTTCGTCTGATACTATTCGTGATGCTTACGAAGAAACATCGGATGTTTTCGACCTGCTGGATAAAGCAGAAGGTAACCTCTACTCTATTGTATCCGGAAATATCCGGAAGAATTATGACAAGATGAGCACCCTTATCGGGAAAGCCATCGTACAGATTGAAGCGGCACGTAACCAGAAAACAGGTGTGACCGGTATTGAAAGTGGGTTTACAGAACTCGACCGCCTGACTTCCGGGTGGCAAAAATCGGATCTTGTTATTATTGCTGCCCGCCCTGCCATGGGTAAAACTGCTTTCGTGATCTCTCTGGCCAGAAATGCGGCCGTTGATTTTGCAAGGCCTGTTGCCATTTTCTCTCTTGAGATGTCTTCTGTACAATTGGTTAACCGTCTCATTTCGAGTGAAGCTGAAATCCCTGCAGAAAAAATCAAGAAAGGTCAGATGGAGGAGCATGAGTTCCAGCAGATGCATGCCCGGATTCCAAAATTGTCTGAAGCTCCTATATTTATTGATGATACTCCTGCTTTGTCCATATTTGAACTGCGTGCCAAAGCGAGAAGGTTAAAACAAAAAGATAATATCTGTCTTATAATTGTGGATTATTTACAGTTGATGCATGCGGGCGGTGATACCAAAGGCGGTAACAGGGAACAGGAAATCAGCGCTATTTCACGTTCGCTTAAAAGCCTTGCCAAAGAGCTGGAGATTCCGGTTCTTGCGCTCTCTCAGCTGAGTCGTGCAGTTGAAACCAGAGGCGGGGATAAAAAACCGCAATTGTCTGACCTACGTGAATCAGGTGCTATTGAACAGGACGCGGATATGGTGCTGTTTATTCACCGTCCCGAATATTATGGTTTGACGCAGGATGGGGAAGGGAACCCGACTAACGGGGTGGCTGAAATTATTATTGCCAAACACCGTAACGGTCCTACCGGTAGCGTGAAACTTAAATTCATTGACCGTTTTGCCAAGTTCACGGATATGGACAGCAGTAATTATAATTACAATGCTTCTGCGGGATTGGAACCTTCTTCTGACTTCAACTCGCCTCCGCCTCCAAACACGATCACAAGGGGCTCGAAGATGAATGATATTGAGGAAGATCCTTTTTAGTCTGACTTATGCCCGAAGGGCGCTGGTAAGACTTGGTATCGCAGCTACTTAGTCGCTTTCGCACAGACTGGCTCAACCATCCACTGGCTGGTTGCCCTGCCCGAAGGGTGAAAAATTATGTTGGACGGGATTTATTTTCACGGAATCTGGAGAATGACACTGCAGCCATTATACAAAGCGTAGCCCCAAATACTCCGTTTAGCCTCAGACCAAAATCGTTATCCGGATCCTTGCCATAGAGCGTAAGCATGGCGAACAGGGAGATTCCAAAGGTTTGGCCGAGTTTTACAACAAAATATTTTACGGCAAAATATAAGCCCTCTTTATTTTCTCCGGTCCGTGTTGCATCCTGCTCAGCAATTTCCGCTAAAATAGCTGTTGGCAATATACCAAGGGAGGCTAATGGGAATCCTGCCAGTACTACCATACTGTATATTTGCACAACTGGTGATACAGGAAGTTTGCCTAGAAAATAAATAAAAACAAAAATTCCGGATAGCATGACAAATGAGTAGAGCACAATATTTTTTTTACCAAATTTTGCAGCAAGCAGGTTGATGAGCGGATAAAACAGTAATGATACAGCAACCATAATACCCATCAGTATAACGCCCATTGATTCGGGCAGCCGGCACAAAACTGTTAAATAAAACAGCAGACCGCTTGTTATTATGTAAAGGGCCATATAATAGGAAAAATCAGCTAAAACATAATACCGGAAGTTCCGGCTCAGAAATGCCTGCTTCATGGCAGGGATGATTGGCGAGCCGGATGGTTGTGCTTTGCAGTATTTTCTTTCATTTATAAAAACGGCGGGAATAAACATCCCTGTTCCGGCAAGGGCAACTAAACTCCTGATTGCATATTGTACTGCTTCCATCCGATTTTCAACATGGAAAGTGTTTTGAAAAAAATCCGCAATATTATTCACGGATGCGGCAAATACAATTCCAAGTGCAAATCCAACCTGTTGAAATGTTGATAGCCGCACTTTATCTGAAGAGGAATGGGCCAATTCAGGCATCAAGGCATTATAGGGAATAATGTACGTTGTTGCAGAAACAAAGAAAAGCAGGAGCGTGATGCTCAGCCACCAGGCATTTCCTGTATTCGCGGATCGGGTTATGGGAATAAAAACAAAGCAACAAAATAGTAAAGAGGGAATTACGCTTACTAACATAAATGGAATCCGTCTGCCCTTTTTGCTTTTTGTCCTGTCACTTAATTGACCAATGAAGGGATCGTAAAAAGCATCAAACAGCCGGCCGGCCGAAGTAATAATAGCTAATAAGTTAAATACACCGAGTATAACAAACTGGGGCAGTAAAGGAATCAGGCCCGAATTGGAAGGAGGCAAATAAAAGTAAGGGAGTACAACTGCAATAATATTCACGAGCATGCTCCAACCCAGCATTCCGCACATATACGCTATTTGTAACCGGAGAGGAAATGGGGGCCGGTTCACCGGTTACTATATTCTTACGCCAATAACCAGTATATCATCTACCTGTTCATGGCTTCCTTTCCATTCATCCAGCGCCTTTTCCAGCATTACTTTTTGTTCCTCCATAGAGAAGCTGTGAATTTTCAGGATCAGCTCATCAAATTTCTTGACCATGAATTTTTTACCAACCGGGCCGCCAAACTGATCAGAAAAGCCATCAGAGAAAATATAAACGGAATCTCCTTTTTTCAATTGTATCTTATGATTGGTAAATTTCTTTTTGTCCTCATCTACAAAAAATCCAATCGGAAATTTATTGGCTTTGGTTTGCTGCATAACCCCATCCCGTACAATGTACATTGGATTAAATGCACCTGAATACTGCAATTCCAGCGTTTTGTAATCAATGGCGCAAAGGGCGATATCCATTCCGTCCTTAGTAGAGGATTCATCAATGCCCTGATGCAGGGTTTCTGCAACACCTTTGTTTACCTGATCGAGAATAGCTGCAGGCTCTATATTCGGGGTGTTGTTAAGTACATGTTTCAGTAAATTATGTCCCACAATGGACATAAAGGCACCGGGTACTCCATGCCCGGTACAATCGACAGCCGCAAAAATGGTTTTTCCCTCTTTTTGGGACACCCAGTAAAAGTCACCACTGACAATGTCCTTGGGCTTGAACAGGACAAAGGAATCGGGCAATACTTTCTTAACATAACTGGCAGGAGGCAAAATAGCATCCTGTAAGCGTTTAGCATACCGTATACTGTCTGTTACATGTTTGTAAAGAACTTCCAGTTTTTCATTTTGCTTGCCAATCTTTTCCTTTTGCCGAACCACCTCTTCTGTCCGTTCTATTACTTTGGCTTCCAGAATTTGCTCGTTGGTGTGTAAATCCGAACGCATCTTCAGCAAAGCCCGGCCCAATGAATCTTCTTCGCTCAGAGGTTTATATTCTGAAAAGAAATTACCGCTACCTACTTCCTTTGCAAATTGCGTGGTGCCTTCCAACCCGTCAATCAGGTTATTGAGGGCGTCCGACATTTCCCCGATTTCGTCATTGCGCTGTTTGATTCTAAAAAGGGGCAATACTCCATGCCCCATGGATAGCAGCATACTTTTTAGTTCATGAATAGGTCGCACAATGGAGCGAACCGTAAAGAATGCGATTAATACTCCTCCTACTAGTAAAGTGATCGCTACCCAACGTACAATGGTCTGAAGAAGATTGAATGAACTCAACATTTCGTCGCTGATCTTTACAGAATTCTTCTGCTGTATATCAATAAGTTTCGAAAGCTCCGTCAGGGCTTTTTTTGTTCCCTGATCAATTTCATTTTCATCCACCGAATTAACTGCCAGCAACATAATGCTTGGATCTCCATAGGAATCAAAGGAATTGACACTGTGAATGATTTCTTCGTGTTTGGAGAACAGATCATCCGTTATTTCAAAAATACGGGAAGCTGCATCCTGTTCTTCTTTGGACCATTGCCTGGCAATCGTGAGGATTTCTTTTTTAAGCTTTGGATAATCATTGTATATCAATAAACGCAGTTCCTTCTTCTCAGGCAATCCATCATTACTCTGAAAGTAAACCCATTTCAGGATTAGCATTTTTGACCGGACCAACATCAGGTTGAAGTTCTCTAATTTGCTTACCGAAGGAGCATATACCTCATTTATCTTGTCATTGATTGCCCGGCTTCGGTCAATGGTAGACTGGGTGACGATAAAGGAGCTTATCGTGAGCAAAATAAGTATAGCGAACCCTACACCAATTTTTCTGCCAATCGAGAATCTAAATTTCATACGGCTAAAATTAACAAAATTAGTGGTTCCCTTTATCTATCTCCTTCTGATTGTCTTTTTTTTCTATTTGTCCGTCCATGTCCTGGGAAAGTTTCTGGAACTGCTGTGATTTGTCATTTTCATGAAGACTGTAGTAAATTCCGGATAACCCAATGAGTGTTTCTTTACGCCGGGGATTTAACTGATAGGCCTTTTCCATATAGGGGAGGGATTTCTTAAACCAGGAGAGTGCTTCGTCCTGTATGTCATTCAGAGTAGCCAGATCAAAGTCGTAATCGAGTTTATTCATGATTAAGCTCACCGCCTGATTATAATAAATAATTCCCATGTTATAATTGGCCGAAATGTTTTTGGGTTCCAGTATCAGCACTTTATTATAGGCCTCCTCCGCGAGATTAATAAACTTAGTGTTCTTTTTTGGGTTTTTTTCATAAATCATCTGAAAATAGGATCCCATAATACCTTCATAATTAACTTCTATGGAATCCATACTCGCAGCTGGCTTCAGAAATTTAACGAGCTTCTTTTGAAGAGCAAGGCATTCAAGGGCTTTGGGATAATTGATCGTATCCAGCGTCTCTCCAAATGTATTGTTTGAAAGGGCAGATAAACTTTTGATGATTTGCACGTTATTGGCCTTGTTATCCGCTGTAGAATCCAACTCAATTGATTTCCTGCAGGATTTGAATGCCTCTTCTGCATTTTTAGCTTCCCGGCTTGCTGCCTGCTTTCTTTTAAATAATTCCTTGTAAATAAATCCCCTGAAATACCAGGTTTGGGCATCATTCATTGTTTCAGGAAAAACACTTGCTTCGTTAATCAATATTCTGGCACTGTCTAAATTTAGTTTATCCTGTTGCGTGGTAAAAATATAAGCTGCCCTCAGCTTATCCAGCTGGGCATAAATTACCCCCGTAAAAAGCGACAGTAAAAGAAAGACAACAATTTTTTTATACATGTTATGTCCGTTTAAAGTACTGTTATTCAATTAAAGTAGCAAGCTTAACCAGGTTAGAACTTACTTTCAATTTATAATGCTCCGCGTTTGCCTTATTTAATTCAAATGCCTGTTTATTGTCCTTTACTATAAAATTAATAGCGGCACCTTGTTTCGTCAGGCCTTGCTTCTCTGTAACAATCAGTGTACTGTTTCCCTTTATCTTACTGATAACTTCGTTTAACTGACCTGAATTCTCAAAGGGAATAAAAATAATATGTGATTTTTCCAGAGCGCCGGCAGAGGAAATACTCTTCACACTGATCTCCTGATTACCCAATTTCTTCAGGGAAGCCATTTTATCCAACTCAGTAAGTAATGAGCTGTTTGCTCCAAGAACTGTCACTACAAAACTTCCGCTCTTGTAATCTTCAGGCCAATCAATGTATTTGGAAAAATTATAGAGGTAAACTGCTTTGATTTTTGCCTTGGTATCATCCTTGGGATCAATTTTATGCGCAGATAAAAAAAGAAGCGAAAAAACCACCAGAACAATATGCTTCATGCTTCTAATTGACAGATTTCCTTTCAAAATGCTAAATGCTTATTATTGAGCCCAATATATAAGCCAAATATAGGAATTTTGAGTTGTTTTAACAGAAAAAATATGAAATTCCGGAGGCGTGTATATAAAAACAAAACAGGCCGTTTTTCGAACGACCTGTTTTAAAAATTCTCCCTGAAATACTATTCCATTTGTATCATTTTAAAAGGCACATTGATGATTGCCTGATAATCTTCTCCTGCTTCAAGCATGTCCTCATCATCCTCTTCATAATGCCAGTTGATCGTAACGGGACTGCCACCTTTGTGAATGGCCTCTAATTTCTTAAACACGTCCAATATGCATTTGGAGGAGCTTGTATTGAAGTACTCCAATTGAATGTTCACATTGGTTGCAGATTGCGGCTTGCTTGCATACTTTTCCAGGGAATCAACCAAAGGTTTATAGAACTCAATTGAGTTTTCCGGTATAGACCGGCCTTTAATTTCCAGAAAACCCTTATCGGTATCAAAATTAATTGTTGGGGTTTTGGGGCTTCCTTCGATAGCTATTTTTTCCATAAGTGCTAAGATTATTCTATGATTGTGCTATTTTAATATTTAACGTAAAAAATGAAAGGGCATCGTCCACAGGCATAAAATTATAGTTCAGTTTTTGTCCTGTTTTGCGGGCAATATCAATCATTCCTAATCCTCCTCCGCCTTTATCTGACATCATTCCATTGTCCAATACCTGTTTGTAATAATCTTTTAATTCTTCTTTGGATAATGTATTAATGTGATCCAATCTGGATTTCAACCCGGCCACATTGGGATTTTGAATGTAGTTACCTGTGATTATATTGTATTGGCTGTCAACTTTTCCTATCATAAAAATGGCTGCCCGGATGCGGTTAGTGTTATCCGTTGTTTGCTGCTCATCCATGTGGTGATACAAATTCTGAAGACATTCAACCAACACATTGTAGACCTTTTTCTTGATCTTTGGCTCCTCCTGCATGTTGTCCAGTTTGGATTCCATGATCTGCAGAATAGAGGTAAGTAACTCTGATGTAATATCACCCTTAAATGACAGCATAATATTATTACGCTCCATCCGGTTGTAAAAATCATAAATATCTAACATCATAACTTTAGAAACTTACCTGAAAACAGGACAAATATATAAAAGGTTATAATAATAACAATAAAAAAATCAATTTAACACAAAACGCATTGTTATACCTACCTTGCACGTATGAAAGACGGTGTTAATTCCGAATGGTTTACGGATTGGTTCGACAGTCCGTTTTACCATGCTTTGTATAAAAAGCGGAACGAATCGGAAGCCGGCTTCTTTATTGATAACCTGCTGGAAAGATTAAAACTCCCTGCCGGCAGTAAAATTGCGGATATTGCCTGCGGTAAAGGCCGGCATGCAATTTACCTGAATAAAAAGGGTTTTGATGTGACTGGTATTGATATTTCGGAAAGCAGTATAATAGCTGCAAAAAAACAGGAGAATGAAACCCTGCATTTCGCGCTGCATGATATGCGCAGTACTTTTATTACCAATTATTTTGATGCTGCCCTGAACCTCTTTACAAGTTTTGGTTATTTTAAAACGGAACATGAAAATGAACTGGCCGTACGAACGCTTGCCCTGGCGGTTAAAAAAAACGGAATCGTGGTCATTGATTTTTTAAATGCAACTACCGTATTAAAGAACCTGGTAAACCTGGAAGAAAAATGTATTGAAGGGATTACCTTTAAGATAAAAAAGCTGGTTGCAGGTAAGAGACTGGTCAAGGAGATCGATTTCCAGTCCGAAGGCAGGCCGTTCCATTTTGTTGAGAGTGTCCAGCTGCTAAACCTTATTGATTTTGAGAACTACTTTAAGCACACGGGACTGAAAACAGTCCACCTTTTTGGGGACTATTCGCTTCAGCCCTTTCAGCCGGAATTCTCTGACAGGTTGATTATTGTTGGGCAAAAGCTGTAAAATTACGGAAGATTTATTATTTTAGTCCCCTATGAACTAAATGATCCTACACTTTAAATAAACTTAATAAAAAACAAAAAAATGATGACAACATTAGTTGGAAAACAAGCTCCCTCTTTTAAAGCAGATGCAGTTATAAACGGAGGTGAATTCATTAAGAACTTTTCGTTAGAGCAATACATCGGAAAGAAATATGTGGTGTTTTTCTTTTATCCTAAAGATTTCACCTTTGTTTGCCCTACGGAGCTTTTCGCATTCCAGGAAAAACTGGCAGAGTTTGAAAAACGGAATACAGTGGTAGTCGCCTGCTCTACGGACACTGAACAAAGCCACTGGGGCTGGTTGCAAATGCCTAAAAAAATGGGCGGAATACAGGGAATTACTTATCCGATTGTTGCAGACACGAGCAAAACGATTGCTGCCAATTATGGAGTGCTTACGGGAGATTACTTTACAGACGAAAACGGTTCTTTATGTACCACCGGCTCCATGATCGCTTACCGTGGACTATTTATCATTGATAAAAAGGGTGCTGTACGCCATTTATTAGTCAATGATTTGCCTTTGGGACGAAATGTGGATGAGGCGGTTCGTATGGTCGATGCGATTCAGTTCAGCGAAGAAAACGGGGAGGTTTGTCCTGCCAACTGGACCAAAGGAAAAGAGGCGATGAAAGGTACGCATGAGGGCGTGGCCAGCTATCTGGCCAAGCATTAAACCCTGTTGTTTTTCAAAATTGCTTAAAGAACTGCAGCACCGCGTCTGTTTCTGAATCCCAGTAGGTATAGTTATGTCCGTTGTCCGGACTTAAATGCAGTACATGGGCTATTTTATCATCTGACTTCCTTATTGCGAGGTAAAACAACCTGGTCTGTTCTGAGGGAACTATATTGTCTTTCAGTGAATGCCCAAGGTAGATGGGAACCTGCACCTTTGACGCATTCATAAGGGCATTGTCTTCTCCTTCCCACCTTGATTTAAATTGGGAAAAGGGGCCATAAAAGCCCCGCATCAGATTATCCTGAGGTGAGCGCGTCTGATCAAAATCGCCTGACAGGGATGCTCCTGCCTTAAACAATTTTCCGCTGTGTTCAAGGAGCAGTGCAACTCCCCTGCCCCCGGTCGAAATTCCAAAAACCAGATTGTCCTGACCTGGCCTGAACAGACCGGCTTTTGTCTGAATAAAGGGCAATAATGTATCGCACAGCCATTTTAACTGAGGAAAGCGGGACCAATCTTTACGCGTTTCCGGGTAAACAGCTGCTGCATAAATACTTTTTCCCATTTCAGGCATAAGCAATACATATCCCTGTTCCAGGGCCTTTCTGCAAAAGGATGATTCCGTGCAGCATTTTTCAGAAGCATAATTCCATCCCGGTAAAACCAGAATCTGCCCTTTAATTCGAACGGACGGATACAAAACATGAACCGTATCTCCATGCAGGACGAAGGTGGTATCCGACGTGATGGAAAGTTTTTCTGTCTGCCGTAAAACGTTGGCTTCTGGTTCTGATGCCTGAATTGTTCCGGAATGATAATCACTTAAACCGGAGTTGAAAATAAGTACAACAAACCAGAACAATCTATAACAATACATAAAGTAAATCTAAGAATAAGTCCCGTTTTAATTCTAACTTTATCGCTTCTTAAAATTCCTTTTTTATGAGCGAACCGGTTGAACATGTGAGTTGTCTGATAATCGGCAGCGGACCTGCGGGCTATTCGGCTGCCATCTATGCTGCACGTGCTGCTCTGAAACCTGTGATGGTTCAGGGACTTCAGCCTGGAGGGCAGTTAACAATTACAACGGAAGTGGAAAACTATCCTGGCTATCCGAAAGGAACTCAGGGTCCTGAGATGATGGAAGATTTCAAAGCCCAGGCAGAGCGTTTCGGGACTGATGTACGCTGGGGTATGGCGACCAAGGTTGATTTTACGGGCCCTGTTCATAAGGTAACCATTGATGATACCAAAGAAATCCATGCAGATACAGTTATCATTGCTACGGGCGCTTCGGCCCGATGGCTGGGGCTGGATTCAGAACAGAAATATAACGGATTTGGGGTTTCTGCATGTGCAGTTTGCGATGGATTCTTCTTCAAGGGTCAGGATGTGGCAATTGTAGGAGCGGGAGATACTGCTGCGGAAGAAGCCACTTACCTGGCAAAAATCTGCAGAAAGGTTTACATGATTGTGCGTAAAGGGGAAATGCGGGCTTCGAAAGCGATGCAGGAACGTGTGCTGAAGACAGCCAATATTGAGTTGATCTGGAACAGTGAAACAAAGGAAATTATTGGCGATAAGGGAGTTACCGGTGCAATTATCCGTAATTTAAAAACCCAGGAAGAGCGCTCGCTGACGATTACCGGATTTTTTGTCGCGATTGGTCATAAGCCCAATACGGACATTTTCGGCAAATGGCTTAGTCTGGACGAAACAGGGTATATTAAAACAGTTCCCGGAACCAGTAAAACAACAATTCCCGGTGTATTTGCTGTGGGAGATGTCCAGGATAAAGTCTACCGTCAGGCCGTTACGGCTGCAGGAAGCGGCTGCATGGGAGCGCTTGATGCGGAACGATATCTTGCTGATAAGAAAACACATTAACTTTATTTTCATAGTTTTGCATTCCTTTTTAACATGCAGAAATTTATAATAGCTCTTTTCATTTCGTCCCTGGCCCTGGTTGATTCCGGTTCCCTGAATGCCCAGCAAACTATTTTTGGGGAGAGCAAGCCTTCGAAAACCTACGAGGAAAAAAATATTCTTGATCCGGAATATGGGATTAATAAATATGATAAGTTAAACCCAATGGTTGGGGGTGATTCCATACGAAACGCATCCAAGGGCTATGCACTTCAGGGATGGAAAGAGGACTATTATTCGAATGGCAAACTACTTCACAAAGGGTTTTATACCGAAGGCCAAACCAAACTGTATAAAAACTACTACGACAACGGTCAACTGGAAAGAGATTTTACCGTGACGGACATGAAGCGCTCCAAAATGAAAATCTATTACAAAGACGGAAAACTGAAAGCAGATATTGAGTATTGTGATGGAAACACCATAAAAGAACAGGATTTTTATTCCAGCGGGCAGCTAAAGTATTCGGAAGAGCATTCCGGTAATATGGAATATCTGTTGCAACTGAATTCCTATGCAGAAAACGGGAAACCTCAGTCATTATTCGAAATAACGGATAAGAAGAAAAAAATTTATTACAAAAAGGAGTTTTCTGAGAAAGGAGTTATCAAGGAAGAAGGACCTATGCGATTTAGCAAGGACTTACTGGATTATCAGAAAAACGGCACCTGGAAGATCTACGACGAAAATGGCAATCTCAAGAGCACGGATAACTTCGTGAACGGGCAGGGCGGGAACGCCAATTAATCCGACTTATAAAACGTCTTACTGTCCCGGTCCTTTGACTTGTCCTGAGGATCCTTGTATTTATTATCTTTTGAATTTTTCTTATTCCGTGCATCAATATCCTGAATGTAATTCCATTGCCCTTTTTTAAATTCAAATCCGTCTAAACTAAAATCGGGCCCGTAATATTGAAACTGGCCCTGTAAACCCGGATGAGGGGGTGACAAATGATCGAGCACAATCATTTTACTGCTTTCATTGTATTTTAAAGACATCACTACCAGAGCAGAATATTCAAAAATCATACGCTTGGGGAATTTTTTTTCTACCCTGAACAGGTCCGCCCCAAATTTCGGGCTTCCGTCCGGGCCAAAGTAGAGTATATCAATTATCTTTTTGGATGTTAGTTTGTCATTGCCGTTAAAACCCAGCAGGGTATAATAGTATTTGCGTTTAACCTGAACCGGAATTATTTTATAATAGAGCATCCCGTACCACTTGCCGGCATCACCTGAATAATTTTCCGCATTTTTTATTTCAGATGATCTGTCAGTCAGTGAAAACAACTGATACGATTTGTGTTTGGAATTGCGCGTTTGAATAAAGCCATAATAATTATGTGTCCCGTCAGTGTGTGGCAAATCCCAGCTGATAATGCGAAAACTTTTATCAGGGGAATAGATCCTGCCAAACTCCTTTAAAGAATCAAATGAATAGTCAAATGATAAATCCGATTTCAATGCCCGTTCAAAGGTGGCTTTCAGCCTGCTGTTTATCTCCATTTTCTCCTTGTCGGAATTAGCTGAATAGAGCTGTTTTTGAAAACTGCTCAGGCTGTCCTCGAATTGGGGAAGAATGGACTGCGCGTTTACGCTAAATGTCAAAAAAACGCTTGAAAAAAAAAGCAGGTGTCTGGAGAACGCCTTACACACTTTAAAGGTGCAGGGATTCCTTCTTCGCAAGCAGGGCTTCTTTCGTCTCGACATTGTTTTCATCACTTACACAACAATCGACCGGACATACAGCTGCGCACTGTGGTTCATCGTGAAAGCCGGTACATTCGGTACATTTATCTGCTGAAATATAATAGAGATCCATAGAAACCGGGGGCTGCGGGTCACCTGCATCCGTCGTAAGCCCTGTACTCTTTCCTGTATAAGAACCTTTTAAGGATGTCCCGTCCGCAAAGCGCCATTCTGCTCCGCCTTCATAAATAGCATTGTTTGGGCACTCCGGCTCACAGGCTCCGCAATTTATGCACTCATCTGTAATTTTAATAGCCATAGCTGTATATCTTTGGCGTAAAGATACGTAATCATGACGCTGGAACAAAGAATTTCTGCTTTTGAAAAACTGGGATGCCTCTTTCGTGAAACGGCAGGTGCGGGAGGTTCTGCTTCTGAAAAGCAGGAAACGGAGGGGCTTGCAGAACACATTGCACGGCTCAAGAATCTTGCCGGTACGGTTCACATCTATAATGGATGGTTTACAAAAGATAATGTGCTGCTGGCCATTCGATCCTGGGGGCAGGCACTGCGAAAGGAAAATCTGGAACAATGGGTAGATCGATATATCATCAGGGAGCAGGTGCCTAAAAAAATTGGCCTGATCATGGCAGGGAATATTCCCCTGGTAGGTTTCCACGATATGCTTTGTGTACTTATCAGCGGCCATTCTGTTGTCGCCAAAAGATCAGGTGGGGATGACCAACTCCCGGAGTTTGTTGCAGCGTTTCTTATTTCCATTGAACCTGCATTTAAAGAACGGATTCATTTTACGGATGGCCTGCTGAAAGAAATGGATGCTGTGATTGCCACAGGAAATAACAATTCTTCCCGTTATTTTGATTATTACTTTGGAAAGTATCCCCATATTATCCGTAAGAACCGCAATTCTGTTGCGGTGCTGAATGGAACTGAGACCAATGAAGAACTTGTTTTATTGGGCGAGGATATTTTCAATTATTTCGGATTGGGCTGCAGAAGTGTTTCTAAACTATTTATTCCTGAAAAATACGATCTGAACAATTTATTCCGGGCTGTTTATTCTCATCAGTCTGTTTTGCAGAATAACAAGTATGCCAATAATTATGAGTACACTAAAACTGTTTACCTGATGAATGGTATATCCCTTCTGGAAAATGGATTTTTACTGCTCAAGGAAGACATTGGCCTTGCCTCTCCGGTAGCTGTAGTGTATTATGAATACTATAAAAATGAAGCGGAAGTCCTGAACAGACTTCGTATGGATGCTGTAAATATCCAATGTGTTGTTTCTAAAGTAAAAAGCATCAAAAACGCTACTGAGTTTGGCCGGACCCAGCATCCGCAACTTTGGGATTATAGTGACGGGGTTAACACCATGGAGTTTCTGGGAACACTATTGAATGCTTAGGAATAGAGTCCCGTTCTCCTGTATCTGCGCATCCTTCTTCTCATTTCCCGTCGGGCAGCCCGCTCACCTCTTCGGGTCCAGGTCTTATTCTCCTTGTTAATCATGTCACTTGGCTTCCAGCCTGAATCACGGGTTGCATTGACCGGAATCCCCCCGTTACTGCGGCAGGAGTAAAAGGAAGAAAAAATACAGACCAGCAGCAGCACTGTCAATAATTTGCACATTGCATTAATAAAAGTTTGCTTAAAACTTTACTAAAATACCTTTAACTTTGCAGGATTACTAATCGAGCAAACATTGAAAGCAACCAGCATTTTCAAAGGAACAGGTGTAGCCCTTGTCACGCCGTTTACAAAATCGGGGAAAGTCGATTTTAAAAGTCTGACTAAACTGGTGAATCATGTCATTAAAGGTAAAGTGGACTATCTTGTTGCGCTTGGGACAACAGGAGAAACTGCGACACTCATGTCACAGGAGAAGAAAGATATTCTTGCCTGTATACTGGCTTCTGGAGCAGGCCGGGTGCCTGTTGTACTTGGGCTGGGAGGAAACAGCACTTATGGGTTGGTGAAGGAATTTGAAATGATTGATTTTAAAGGTATTTCTGCGGTTTTATCTGTTTCCCCATATTATAATAAGCCCAGTCAGCAGGGAATTTTTGAACATTATAAGGTGATTGCCAAGGAGTCGCCGCGGCCGGTTATTTTGTACAATGTCCCCGGCCGGACTGCTTCCAATATCAGTGCTGAAACTACTCTTAAAATTGCCAATGAAATTAAAAATGTGATTGGTATCAAAGAGGCCTCCGGCAATATCGAGCAATGTATGCGTATCATTCAACACAAGCCAACAGACTTTTTGCTGATCTCCGGAGACGATGCATTGACATTACCTGTCATCGCTTGCGGTGGAGAGGGCGTAATATCTGTGGTTGCCAACGCCTTTCCTGCCGGATTTTCAGAAATGGTCCGGCTGGCCCTGAAAGGAGATTGCAAAAAAGCCCAACTATTGCATTATAAACATCTCGAAATTATTGAGCAAATGTTCGCCGATGGAAATCCGGGAGGCGTGAAAGAATTTTTAGCTCAGCTGAACATCTGCGGGACAGACATGCGCCTGCCTTTGGTGCGGGTAAACAAAAAGGTTCAGACAACTATTCGCTTCCTGACAAAAAAGTATTCCGTTACTCTTTCTTAGGCTTCTTCCCTTTGATCATTCCACTGAACGTGTAGGACTCCTTTACTTTGCCCTTCTTGGTCAGCGTAGCAGTGCCTTCGATGTCATCGCCGGTGATGGTACCTTCCCATTTATAAACTACATCCTTATCTCCCTGCGGTTCTGAAGTAAATGCACATGTAATAGGGTTGGCTGTAGAATCATAGGTGGCTTCGTAGGCTGCTGGCTTGTATTCCCCATCTTGTATCATGGTGGACCAGCTAAATTTCCCGGCGGCAAACTTAAGGTCTTCCTTTTCAGGGGTGCCTTTCTTTTTACCATCCTTCACCCGTTCTACGGCAAACGTTTTTTTGTCAAGCGGACCCGGTGGAATTTTCTCTTTTTTCTGTGCTAACGCAGTAGTTGCCACAAAAGCAAGGCCTGCGGCAATAAAAATTATCTTTTTCATAATCGCGCGGTTTATTTTTTTTCTTTGTTTTTCATTTCCTGAACTTCAATCCTGAATTCCTGAGCAGCTTTTTTCAACTCCTGCAATGCTTTTCTCACGCGGGTTCCTGCCGCGGCATTACCATTGTAAAATTTCTGCACTTCCGTTTCCATACCTGCTACAATGCTTTTAATGTTTTCGTATTTTTCCATGTTTTCTTTTTTTTAGGGTTTGGGTTTATTCTTATTTTCTTATAGTTCTGTTTAAACTGCTGCAATTTTATCGGCCTGGTATTTTCCTGACTTCAACTTACCCACTATTTTTGAGAAAGCGTCAATGGTGTATTTAACATCTTCCAGCGTGTGAACCGCTGTAGGTATCAACCTCAGGATAATAATCCCTTTGGGTACAACCGGATATACCACCATGGAACAAAATATGTTGAAATTTTCCCGCAGATCGAAAATCAGGTTGGTGGCTTCCGGAATTGATCCATTCAGAAATACAGGTGTAACAGGGGATTGCGTTACGCCGATATCAAATCCGGCCTTTTTCAGTCCATCCTGAAGTGCATGGGTTATTTTCCAAAGGTTGGCCCTGAACTGATGCTGGGTGCGAATCAGCTCCAGACGTTTTAAAGCGCCTTTAACCAGCGCCAATGGAAGTGCCTTGGCAAATATCTGGGAACGCATATTGTAACGCAGGTATTCAACTACCTGCTCATCGGCAGCAATAAATCCTCCAATCAGGGCGAATGATTTGGCAAATGTGCCGAAGTACAAATCAATCTCCTCTTGCACGTCCTGCTCTTCTCCTGTGCCGGCACCCGTTCTGCCCATCACTCCTATTCCATGTGCATCATCCACAAATAAGCGGAATGAATAGTGCTTTTTAAGCGCTGCTATTTCTTTTAATTTACCCTGATCACCCCGCATACCAAAAACGCCTTCCGTTATTACGAGAATGGAGCCATCCGTTTCTTTGATCAGGTTCACCGCCCGGTCGAGCTGCTTTTGAAGAGAAACAATATCGTTGTGGGGATAAACAAACCTTTTCCCCATATGTAACCGAACTCCATCAAGTATGCAGGCATGTGCCTCTGCATCATAAATGATGACATCGTGGCGATCCACCAGGCAATCGATTGCCGAAACCATCCCCTGATAACCGAAGTTCACAAGTATTGCGTCCTGCTTCTGAACAAAAGAGGCCAGTTCAGCTTCCAGTTGTTCGTGTGCATTGGAATTGCCGGACATCATGCGTGCTCCCATCGGCAATGCAAACCCATAATCCGCTGCTGCCCTCGCATCTGTGGCCCTCACTTCCGGGTGATTGGCCAATCCGAGGTAATTATTCAGGCTCCAGTTCAAGCGTTCTTTGCCCCTGAAAACCATCCTGGGTCCTATTTCTCCCTCGAGCTTAGGAAAAGTGAAATAACCATGCGACTCTTTCGCATGCTGCCCGATCGGGCCACGGTTAGTTCTGAGCTTTTCAAATAAGTCTTTCATTTCCGCAATAATATGTATTTTTGGCCAAATTAAGCGGTTTTAGGGGTAAAATCATACCATAAGATATTAACAGAAACTAAAGGGGAGATTTATCACTAAATTGATTACCTTTGCAGGCTGAAAATGACTTTAACTAAAGGACTAAAATTTCTTACCGTATCAGGGATTCTTCTGAGTTTGTTATCCTCCTGTGATAACTATACAAAAATTGCCAAGAGGGCTTCCATTGAACAAAAGTATCAATATGCCATTACGGCGTTTGAAAAAGGTCAGTATAACCGTGCTCTTCCGATTCTGGAAGAACTGATTACTGTTTACCGGGGAACTGCAAACTGGGAAAAGGTATTGTATTACTACGCCTATTGCAACTACAATACCAATGATTTTATTCTGGCAGCTTACCATTTCAAAAGTTTTGTGAAACAGTTTCCCACGAGTGCGAAAGCGGAAGAATGTGCCTACATGAATGCTTACTGTTATTACCTGACTTCTCCTGCCTATAGCCTTGACCAAACGGATACCAAGCTGGCTTTGAAGGAACTTCAGAATTTTGTAAACCTTTACCCTAAAAGTTCACGTCTGGAAGAAGCCAACTCCATTGTCACTAAACTCAGGGCCAAACTGGAGCTAAAAGCCTGTGAAATTGCCCGCCAATACTATTCCATGTATAATTACAAATCGGCGATCGTTTCGATTGGGAATTTCGTTAAGGATTTTCCTGATTCAAAATATGTGGAGGAAATGAATTTTGTTTTGTTTAAGGCCCATTATTCCTTGACGATAAACAGTATTGATTCAAAAAGGCCGGAACGTTTAAAACTGACCATTGAGGCGTATCTGAGATTTATTGACAAATACCCTCAGAGCCCCTGGCTGAAGGATGCGGAAGTGCTTTACAATCTGGCTTTAAAAATGAAGGATAAATATAAAATTACACTAAGCTGATAAACATGGACTACAAAAAAACAAATGCCGAAAGTACTACCGTTACACGTGATTTGAGATTAATGGAAGACAAGACGAACAACTTGTATGAATCCATTTCTATTATTTCAAAACGTGCCAACCAGATCGGTGCAGAAATTAAGGAAGAACTGACAGGTAAGCTGGCTGAGTTCGCGTCTCACACGGATAACCTCGAGGAAGTGTTTGAAAACAGGGAGCAGATTGAGATTTCACGGTTTTACGAACGCCTGCCTAAACCTTCGGATATTGCGGTTCACGAGTTCCTGGATGACAAAGTGTATTACAGAAAGCCGGTTGTGGATCCTATTGTTTAAATAATACTGTGTTACGGGGAAAGAAAATACTTTTAGGGATAACCGGAAGTATTGCGGCTTATAAATCAGCCGTATTGACCCGTTTATTAGTTAAACAGGGTGCTGAAGTCAGAGTTATGCTGACGGAATCAGCGAAAGATTTTATTACTCCTCTTACTCTTTCTACCCTGTCTAAAAACCCGGTTCATTCCGGGTTTTTTAATGCCGGTGACGGATCCTGGAACAATCATGTGGAGACTGGATTATGGGCGGATTTTATTGTCATCGCGCCTGCTTCGGCTCACACGATCGGGAAAATGGCCAATGGACTATGTGATAATCTGCTGCTGGCAACCTGCCTTTCAGCGAGATGTCCTGTTTATGTGGCTCCCGCAATGGATCTGGATATGTTTAAACATCCTTCCGTAGTAAGTAATTTAAAGCGCCTCGAATCCTTTGGAATCCGATGCATTCCTCCTGGAACAGGAGAGTTGGCAAGTGGACTGATCGGGGAAGGCCGAATGGCCGAGCCCGAAGAAATTATTGGATTTTTAGCGAACCCGGCATTAAAAAAAAAACGCCATTAAGCGGTAAAACAGTTCTTGTTACTGCCGGACCCACTTTTGAGGCCATAGATCCTGTCCGCTTTATCGGGAATCACTCTTCCGGAAAGATGGGTTTCGCTATTGCAGATGAATTGGCCCGGCATGGGGCTGAGGTTATTCTGATCTGCGGCCCGACTACCTTAACGCCGGACGAGAAACCGGCACATCAACTGATCAGGCGAATTGATGTTACTACGTCGGAGGAAATGCGGGCTGCCTGCATACGCTATTTTGATAAAAGTTTCATTACTGTGATGGCAGCAGCTGTTGCGGATTATAAACCGGCTCAGTTTTCCGGACAAAAAATAAAAAAGAAAAATGCAGGACTGCTGCTTGAACTGGTACCTACTGCCGATATACTCGCGGAACTGGGAAGGAAAAAGAGGGGCAAACAACTGCTTGTTGGATTTGCGCTGGAGACTACAGATGGCCTGAGGTATGCAAAGGAGAAGCTTAAAAGGAAGAACCTGGATCTGATCGTTTTAAATTCCCTTCAGGATAAAGGTGCCGGTTTTAAAGGTGATACAAACAAGGTTACCTTTGTTGACAGAAACAATAAAACGGCTAAATTTGAGTTGAAAGACAAGAAGGATGTAGCGGTTGACATAGTTAATAAAATACTGGAGTTGCTTTAAATGAAAAATAGTTTATCCCTTCTTTTTGTTTTTTTCTGCGGGTTTGCCCTTGGACAGGAGTTGAACTGTGCGGTTCAGGTTAATTCATCTCAGTTATCAGGCGATAAAAGGATTTACGAAACCCTTCAAAAGGCAATTGTGGAGTTTATGAATAACAGAAACTGGACCAACGACACCTACAAAAATGAGGAAAGGATTGTCTGCAGCATATTGATTACCGTGAGTGACCATACGAATGACGCTTTTAAAGCCACCATTCAGGTTCAATCGAGCCGTCCTACCTATAAGTCGTCCTACAACTCCCCGCTGATCAACTACAATGATCAGGATTTCCAGTTTTCCTATGTGGAATTTCAGCCCCTTGATTTCAGTGAAGGTGCATACCTGTCGAATCTGACTTCTGTGCTTGCTTTTTATGCTAACATGTTCGTTGCACTGGATTATGATTCTTACTCACTTTACGGTGGAACCGCGTACTACCAGAAAGCTGCTACAATTGGCAATAATGCGCAGAATGACCAAAGCGTAAAGGGATGGAATTCGTTCGACAGCCAGCGTAACCGGTATTGGATGGTGAATAATATGCTGGATCCTGTTTATGCCCCAATTCGTGAATACCTGTACAAATTCCACCGGCTCGGGCTGGATGTGATGTCTGTCAATAAGGATCAGGGTAAAACGGTTATTGTAGAGAATTTAAGTTTACTGCAAAAAACTTCCCATGACAGGCCCTCTTCCTTTAGTCTGACTTTATTTTTCAATGCCAAAGCGGATGAACTGGTGAATATTTTCGGTGGCGCCACAACGGATGAAAAGAATAAAGTCATTCCTATCCTGAATGAAATTGATCCCGCCAACAGTAATAAGTACCAAAAGATTATGACCCAGAATAACAACAACAACTGATACTGTTTGAGCCGGCAGGAAGTAATGATAAGGGCAAAGAACATCCGAAAGTCATATGGCTCCCTGGATGTATTGAAAGGTATTGACATTGAAATTAGTAAGGGGGAAATTGTTTCAATTGTTGGAGCTTCCGGAGCAGGCAAGACTACACTGCTCCATATCCTGGGAACCCTCGATAAACCGGACGAAGGGGAAGTTGAAATAAATGACGTTGCGATAACCGGCTGGAGCAGCCGGAAACTGGCAACTTTCAGAAATAGAAATATTGGATTTGTATTTCAGTTTCACCACCTTTTGCCTGAATTCACTGCACTTGAAAATGTATGTATTCCTTCTTTTATTGCCGGTGTCTCCCAAAAAGAGGCAGAGGCAAATGCAAAACAATTATTGGATTTTCTGGGTTTAAAAGACCGGCTGGAACATAAACCGAATGAACTCTCCGGAGGAGAACAACAGCGTGTTGCAGTGGCGAGGGCTTTGATCAACAAACCTGCTATTATTCTTGCGGATGAACCTTCCGGCAACCTGGATTCAGCTACAGCAAAGGAGTTACATCAATTGTTTTTTACGTTGAGGGATCAGATGCAGCAGACCTTTATCATCGTTACACACAATGAAGAACTTGCCCAGCTTTCTGACCGCCGTTTTATCCTAAAGGACGGCAAACACATCTGATTTTTTGTGGAGAACAAACCGGATCCATTTGGGGCACTAAGGATACGGGATTTCAGCTTTTATGTTTTAGCGCGGTTTTCATTAACCATTGGCGTGCTTATTCAGAGTGTTATAGTGGAATGGCAAATATACGCCATTACCAAAGATGCCCTGCAGCTTGGACTGATAGGCCTGGCTGAAGCCCTTCCCTTTATTTGCATCGCTTTGTTCGCAGGACACATTGCGGATATTGTCAGCCGGAAAAAAATAATTATCCTGGCTACATTGTTTTTGATCAGTGGTACGTTGTTTCTTTTTTATTTTTCTTCGGACCTGAACGTGCATATTCTGAAATGGGGTGTCTGGCCAATTTATATAGCTATTGCCATTACCGGCCTGTCGCGTGGATTTATTGGTCCCTCTTACTTCGCATTTTTAACCCAGCTTGTTCCAAAGGACTTGATTGCAAATGCTGCTACCTGGAACAGTTCAACCTGGCAGATTGGGGCCGTGGCGGGTCCGGCGATTGCAGGAGTTATGTATGGATTCTTTGGCCCTGCCACTTCTTATGCAATTGATGCGCTGGTGATTCTGGCTTCCCTGCTTTTTATATTATTTATTCCGGCCAGAGAGGCTGGTAAAAAAGACCGAACTGAATCGGTAAAAAACAGCATCCGGGCCGGTATCAGATTTGTTTTCTCCAATCAGATTGTTCTTGGGGCGCTTTCACTGGATCTCTTTGCCGTTCTGTTCGGAGGAGCAGTGGCTTTGCTGCCTATCTTTTCTGATAAGATTTTGCATGCGGGCCCTCAGGGGCTGGGGTTTTTAAGAGCCGCTCCCGCTATTGGTGCGGTGATTGTTGCACTCCTGCTCGTTTATAATCCGGTTCGGAAAAAAGCCGGGGTGCTGTTGCTTTGGTGCGTTGCTCTTTTTGGTGTATTTACAATTGCCTTTTCCTTGTCTACCAATTTTTATTTGTCTTTTCTGCTGCTGGCCATTATCGGAGGTGTGGACAATGTCAGTGTGGTTATCCGTTCAACCATTTTACAACTGAAGACTCCCAATGAAATGCGTGGCCGTGTTTCTTCTGTGAATAGCGTGTTCATTGGATCCTCGAATGAAATCGGAGCCTTTGAATCCGGTACTGCTGCTAAGTTGATGGGGCTGGTACCTTCGGTCATTTTTGGAGGTATTATGACGATCGTTGTCGTGCTGACTACCTCTCAGGTGGCGCCGGAGTTAAGGAAGATGGATAAGCTGGGGTGAGACTAATTCAGTATACAGCAATCAGCTATTTATATACGAACTGATCTGATTCTGCTACATCCTATATGTTAGATCGAGTTGGAAGATAGCCATTTGGTTGACTATCGGTCCTCTTACACCACCGGACGTTTAAAGTGCATACGCAAAAAAATCACTTTGTTACAACCAGTCTCGCAGTTGACACTTGTCCATCGGCAGTCAGTCTGACCATGTAATTACCTGACGATAACTAACCGCTTATGAATCCTTCTTTCGCTTCCCGATACACAGACATTATAAACCCCCTGGGCGAGATTTTGGCTGTCGATGGTTGCTTTTGATGAGTTGAGTATCTGTGTGAGGACCAGTTTGCCTGTGACGTCAAAAATTTGCAAGGTTTGTCTTTCGGTTGAATTGGATTGCACATTGAAATTTTTGTCTGCCGGGTTCGGATAAATACTCAGGTCCGGTGAATTCTTCTTCACCGGATTTATTCCGGACGGTATTGAAAGGAAATAATTCTTGCTGGTATTGGTAACTACAGGTGCATTGTAATCGAAATAAATAAATGCCGTATTATCGATCACCGTTCCTGAGTTAAGGTTGGCCAGGGGTTTTATTCTATATTGGAAAAAACCTTTTGAGCCTTGAGAACTTACATTACTGTCAGGTAATTGAATATTGGGAAAACTAACTGAAAGCCGGTTATGAATCAGCATTACGGTACATTGATTACTGTAATTACTCATCCGAAATGTTTTCAGGTCCAATCGGCTATCCAGCGAATCTATCACGCGAATATTTTGGGCAGCGGCAGTTCCTGTATTCTGGAAATGAACTGTATAAGTAAACCAATCCTGAAATCCCGGAGCAACATTCACTGGAATAGTTTCCTTGAAATTAGGATCATGAGAGACCTTCACCGGGTAGCAGGCCTGAAAAGTATTGTTGCCAGGATTAATATCTCCTGTAGTCGGAGAAACTGAAATTGAAATGCAGATGGAATCTCCTTGCTGGGCAGTTGTATCCGTCAAAAGTATCAGGTTAAAAGCGGTTCTATTATTAATGGCTCCAAAGTCCGCAATTGCATAGGTCAACACCTGACCCGCCACCGCAGGAGTTAATGCTCCTGATGCCGGCCCCACAAATGTAACAGGCCCGCTCAGGCTGATCTGTACCTGCCCGCTGATACCACTTGCACAGTTCAGTTTATATTGTTGTGTCATGTCCCCGGCAACAATATTCCAGGAAGATTGAAAACCCGGGAACAGCATATTCGTTATTACAATTGACTGAAATCCTACATCAAACCCCGGCTTACACTTGATTGAAAAATTAATATTCGTATCCAGCAAGCTTGCTGGGACTGTAAAGGCAGAGTCTAATCCCGGATGCGCACACTGAATCATAAAATCCATTCCTGTAGTATCAATTCCAACCGTATATGAAGTAGCCGAATCCGGAAAATCATATACCCCATTCAAAGCCGAATAGGTAAGTGCCAAAGGAGCCATCGTATTTGAAAATAACTGTATTGGGACATTACTCAGTCCAATATCGGGACTGTCTTTTATGCAGTTGCTGTTATTGTCTCTGAATGTAAAGCCAATTATTCCGGTAGCAATTGGACAACCCCTTGAATTTCCTGCAGAACACAAAGGGAATGCAAGAGTGGCATTATTCATTCCCGGAACATAGCTTGGAAGACAGGTAAAAGGGTTATTGGAAATATCAAAATAGTTAGAATCAATCAGGGAATTTGGGAAACGGGGAAAACAGGAAATATTATTATTTTGACAATTTAAATACTGCAAATTGTTTGGCAATGCCGGGAGAGTGGTCAGCTGATTGCTAAAGCATTGAAGGAAACCAAGTGCAGATGGAAGTGCAGGCAATGAGGTTAATTGATTATTGAAACAACTCAGTGCACCCAATGAATTTGGCAAAGAAGTCAGAACCGTTAGCAGGTTATTATCGCAATCTAAGTTATTAAGTAAAGGAGGCAAAGCGGGGAGATTTGTCAACTGATTTGATCCACAGTCTAAATAGTCTAAGGTATCAGGTAATACAGGCAGACTTGTAATTTGATTACCATAACAACTCAGGGATTGAAGAAACAAGGGTAAATTAGGCAAATTGGACAATCCATCTTCATCACAATACAGCGTTTGCAGGGAATCAGGCAGCGCTGGAAGGGTAGCTAAATTATTACCGGAACATTCCAGATACTGCAAGGAGGATGGAAGGACGGGAAGGTTAGCTAAATTATTTGACATACAATTTAGAAAACTGAGTTTATTCGGCAAAGCAGGCAAATTCTGTAATTGATTGTAGTCACAATCTAAATGTCTGAGCGAATCCGGCAAAACCGGCAGGCTATCCAGTCGGTTATTATAACATGCTAAATATTGTAAAGTTATTGGCAGAGCAGGTAAACTACTTATTTGATTATTTCCGCAAATTAACGTGTCAAGATTGACCGGAAGAACTGTAAATCCCAAACCTGTCAATGAGTTGGAGATCGTAGTGGTATCTCCATTGCCACAATCCAAAGTGGTAAGTCCGGTAAAATATTGAATTCCCGTCAGCGATTTAATAGCCTTGTTTTCAACACGAATTATCCGCAGAGCTTTAACAACAGGATTGGTAGTATCCAATTGATTACCCACCATTGCTGAAGGCACTGTCGTATCCAAATAAGCCGCAAAATTCGTATCCGGGATCCTAAAGTATTGAGCCTTGCTTGTTGATATTGCACCCAGGCAAATAAGGATGGCTATGAAACCATTAATAGTATATTTTCTCATAAGAAGGGGGTATAAAAAGTTTCATCTGATGCTATAAATTATTTCCAAAAAAATTGATTGCTGTAAAGTAACAGCTTGTTTCAGCGTTTGAAATGCTAACTTATTGAGTGGCGGTTTTTACGTGTTGAACGGTACTTCTTTAACCTAATTTCTTTTTAGGTGGTATCTTATAACCGATTTTCTTTCTATTAGTATATGTCGGAGCTAAGGCGTCAATTTTTTCTAAAAGGTACTGGAAAGCTTTATTGAGCTTAGTGTCCAGCGCAACTATTTCCTTTTTCATTTCTTTATTTTCAAGTATTAATGATCGATATCGGGCAAAGGCTCTCATTATTTCAATGTTAATTTTAACTGCCTTTTCAGAATTTAAAACCGATGAAAGCATTGACACGCCTTGTTCTGTAAAAACCATTGGGTTTACAGATGAATGTTTCAAATTTGATAACCGGGGCGCCATTTCTATTAAATTTTCCTTTTCTTCTTTGGTTAATTCAAACATGAAATCTTCAGGAAAACGACTCCTGTTTCTTTTAACTTGCTCTTTTAATCGTTTGGTTTCAGTTTCATACATGGCCGACAAATCAACATCAATCATTACTTTTACCTCCCTGAATTCAAAAATCAGACTTTCAAATCCTCTAACTGGCAGTAGCTCTTTCATAGTATTATTGGGGCTTTCAGAACTGGTCGCAAATTGCGACCAGTTACTATTAGCATTTTTATCGCTGGATTCAAACAAACCTAATATAATTTTCATTTAACCTTTCTATGTGAATACACTTAGGTGTAACAATGATTGAAAAGCTTTTCATTACCTTCGTTCCTGTATGCAGTTTATAAATCCTTCCTTTTTATATGCACTGTTTGCGATTGCGATCC
The DNA here is from genome assembly GCA_013286805.1 of Bacteroidota bacterium. Lineage (GTDB taxonomy): Bacteria > Bacteroidota > Bacteroidia > JABDFU01 > JABDFU01 > JABDFU01. Next base: position 32,249 of record JABDEY010000004.1, read on the forward strand.
CCATCAGTATCCACCTTTTTAATTTCAGGCGTTACAAAACAGTTTACTTCACCAATGTCCGTTTTTTAAAGGAGGTTCAGCTTGAAACGAAGTCCAGGTCAAGGCTGAAACATTTGCTGGTGCTGCTGGCACGTATTCTGGCAATCTGCGCCCTGGTTTTTGCTTTCGCCCAACCATACCTGCCTTCTGATAATAAAAAGATTCTTTCCGGAGAGCAAGTTGTGAGTATCTATATCGATAATTCTTTCAGCATGGATGCCATTGGCAAAGGTGGACGTTTACTGGACGAAGCAAAGAAAATGGCGGCCGAAATTGCGGGTTCTCATCGTCAGGGCACACGTTTCCAATTGCTTACGAATGATTTCGAGGGAAAACATCAGCGGCTGGTAAGCAAAGAGGAATTTCTTCAGCTTCTGGAAGAGCTTAAATTATCTCCTGCCTTTCGAACGATTCAGGAGGTGATTTCCAGACAGGCGGATATACTGAATACTTCGGGGTCTAAAAATAAAACGGCATTTGTTATTTCTGATTTTCAGAAAAACATGTTTGCGCTCACGTCTGCTAAAATGGATACCAGTATTAAAATCAATCTGCTCCCTTTGCCAGCTGAGGAACGAAATAATCTAAGCATTGATTCCTGCTGGTTTTCGTCTCCTGTCAGAAAAAGAAATCAGATTGAACAATTGTATGTTCGGATAAAAAACTTTTCAGATAAAGATTATGAAAATATTCCTGTGAAGCTGTTTATCAATGAGCATCAGAAAACTCCTGCCAGTTTTAATATTAAGGCAAATTCACAGGCGGATATTATGCTGTCCTTTTCCTTAGCCGAAAGTGGCATTCAAAATGCGCGAATAGAACTGAATGATTTTCCGGTCACGTTTGATGACAAGCTTTATTTTTCCTATTCCATTTTAAAGCAGATTCCAATACTCACTATTTATGGAGCTGCCAAACCGACAAACGGCATTAAGAGCGGAACGAATGGCGGAGCAAAAGAAACCTCCAATTCTTACCTGAATTCCCTGTTTGGAAAGGATTCAGTGATTCAGCTCAGTAATGCAGATGAGAAGCACATCGACTATTCTGCATTGGGTCATTACAGTCTTATTATCCTGAATGATATGGAAGCCGTTTCCTCCGGCCTGGCACAGGAACTGAATAAGTTTGTTACAAATGGCGGCAATCTCATCGTATTCCCTGCCGAGCATTCGGATTTGAATTCCTACAGGGAATTTTTAGGGGGATTCAACAGCAATTTCTATGAACAAAAAGACACGATACGTACAAAAGTAGGCCAGCTGAATTATGCAGCCAACATCTACAGGGATGTATTTGAAAGGAAAACAGAGAACATTGATTTACCGATGGTATTCGCTCATTATGTAATCAGCCGGAATTCAAGGTCTGCGGGTGAAGCTTTACTTAAGCTCCAGGATGGAAACAGCTTTCTTGAAAGATCTGCTTACGGTAAAGGGCAGCTGTATCTTTTCGCTGTTCCGCTGAACAGTACCTGGAGTAATTTTACCAGGCATGCTGTTTTCGTGCCCACGCTGTATCAGGCTGCCCTTTTCAGTCAGCCTCAATTCCAGTTATTCTATCTCATCGGAAGCAATGAGCTGGCAGAGATAAATGCAACAGCTACCGGTGATGGAGTATTTAAATTGAATCCGGCCGGCGGCAATAAACTGGAGATTATTCCTGAACACAGGGTTGTAGATTCCGGGACAACACTTTTTTTTCATGAGCAGGTAAAAGAACCCGGAAATTATGTACTCAGCCTTGACAAAGAAACCCTGATGGGGATTTCCTTTAATTATAACAGAAAGGAATCCGATCTGTCTGTATACGGTAAAACGGATTTGGAAAAGCTCATTAGGTCTGCAGGCTGGCCTAATTTCAGAATACTGGATGGAACAAATAAAAATTTCAGCACTGTATTGAGTGAACTGGATGAGGGTAAAAAGCTTTGGAAACTTTGTATTATATTAGCATTGATTTTTTTGGCAGCAGAGACAATTTTGCTTAGGATAAAACCCGGAATTTAGATTTAAATTCAGATGAACGTACTGATTAAAGCAGCCACAGTTGTTGATCCTGGATCACCTTACAACGGGAAAACAGTGGATATTCTGATTGAAGATGGATTTATTCAATCCATTGAGAAAACAATTTCGAAAAAGGGTATTCAGGTTGTTGAATCGAAGAACCTTCATGTTTCTCCGGGATGGTTCGATATGCAGGTGAATCTGTGTGATCCCGGTTTTGAATATAAGGAAGACCTGCATTCGGGAACACAGGCTGCTGCATTTGGCGGATTTACAGCTGTTGCCTGCCTCCCCTCAACCCATCCTCCCATTCATACCAAATCGGAGGTGGAGTATGTGATTAATAAAGTAAAAGGACTGAGGAAAAACAGTGTGGATGTTTTTCCTATTGGTGCGCTCTCCTATGATTTGATGGGCAAAGACATTGCCGAATTGTATGATATGCATTTATCCGGTGCAATCGCCTTTACGGATGGGAAAAATACGGACTCCAATGCCGGACTCTTGCTAAGAGGATTACTTTATGCGAAGAATTTCAACGGACTTGTTCTGACTTTCTGTGAGGAACGAAGTATTTCACAAGGAGGTGTGATGAATGAAGGCCCTGCCAGTACTAGGCTTGGCTTAAAAGGCATTCCGGCCTTGGCGGAGGAATTGATGGTTGCCCGCAATATTTCCATTGCGGAATATACGGAATGTTATATCCATATAGCTTCGGTTTCCACCTCTAAGTCTGTCGATCTTATCCGAAGGGCCAAGTCAAAAAACCTGAACATTACGGCCTCTGTTAACGCCTATAGCCTGACACTGGATGACTCTTTGCTGAACACTTTCGAAACCAATTACAAAGTGAGTCCCCCGCTTCGTTCCAAAACAGATATAGCTGCTTTAAGGAAGGGGCTGAATGATGGGACCATCGATTGTATCACCTCTGACCATTCCCCTGAAAACATTGAAAATAAATTAATTGAATTTGAGCATGCCGCAAACGGAGTTATTGGTCTTGAAACCATGTATGCATTGTTAAATACCCGTTTGGGGAAATCATTGAACACAGAAAAACTGATTGAAAAGATTGCCATCAATCCACGCAAGTTGTTTCATCTGGAAGTACCCAAAATTAATAAAGAAGAAAGGGCTAATCTGACCTTATTTAACCCTGCACTTGAATGGACATTTCAGGATCAGCACGTCCATTCTAAATCGAAGAATACGCCATTACTTGGAACCAAATTTACGGGGAAAGCACTTGGAATTTACAATAATAAAGTATTGACTTTATCTACGTAATCGCTTCGCCGATAACCGTTTACCGATAACCTATCCCCCTTTACCGATTACCTTACTTCTTCCCTTCCAGATTTTTAGCTTCGGACAATGTTATAGGCTTGTTATTATAATAGGCAACTACCACAGCTCCCTGATAGCCACTCTTACTGAGCATATCCTGATTCGCTGAAGCTTCTTCAGGAGATTGGTACTGACCGATCAGGTATTTATTCATTCCACTCTCCTTCTCCACATTTACAGCTTCTGATATCTTGAAATTCTTTGAGAAATAGTCCTGAGGCAAGATGTCTTTTGTTGCAATCAACTGCAGTCTGTAAACAACCACAGATTTTGGTCCAAGCAACTGGGAAAAAATTATTTTGTTTACTTTTCCGGCCACACCTTTGCTGTTAATATTGAATAAACTTGGAGCAATATCAAAGTTCTCGGTCTTTTCCCCATCCACATAGGAGAATTTTCCGGAAATTGCATAATCACCTTGTTTTAAAGATTCTGTTTTGACAATATAAGTGACTGTAACTACGCCTTTTTTAGGAAGTACCAACCAGATGAATTTTAATTTGTTACTCTGAATATCAAATGTACCCCCTTCTGCTTTTGCATATTTAATTTCAGATCCTTCCGGAATTAATTCTGACAACCGTGCAAAACCCGCTACATCATCTTTGTTGATGGTAATCTCCACTTTTACTTCCTTGGCTGAGATTGCCTTGATTGTCCGCTGACAGTCAAGTGCCATCATACTTCCTGTTGCTACTGTAAGAATCAGTGCTGATGCAATTATCTTTTTCATGGGCCTGGGGTTTTGATTACGTCTAAAGTAATAAAATAAATCGGATTTGCAAATGATTTTGACAGGAACTTATTGCATTCTTGTGCGCTTCAATAAATAAGGCATTAAAACCTGTTCAAAACCCTGATTTATATCTGCTTCAATGAAATCAATCCTGTACTGACTGCAATGCAGTTTTAGATTACGTTCAAACTGGCCCATTGCCTGAATGTAATTTTCTTTTACTTCGGTTGGATTCACCTTCAGCTCCTCCCCTGTTTCCAGGTCCACAAACCGATAGGGCCTGTTATCGAAATTGAAATCAACTTCCTTGCTCTTATCGACCACGTGGAAAAGGATTACTTCGTGTTTATTGTGCCTGAGATGCTGCAGGGCGGAAAACAGGTCGTCTGAAGAAAGCCGGGCATCCATCATATCGCTGAAAATAATTACCAGCGATCTTTTATGAATGGCTTCGGCTATCTGATGAAGTGATTCAACGGCAAATGTCTTTTTTATTTCCCTGACCGGACGATATTGTATCAGCTGTTCCAGCTCATGCAGGATCATTTTCAGATGCACAGGACTTGATTTGGCCGGTGTGTGCATTTCCAGTTTTTCAGCAAAGACGCTAAGTCCTATGGCATCCCGCTGACGTTTCAATAACTCCATAAGGGCAGCCGCACAATACGCGGAAAAGGTGATTTTATTCTGCTGTTCTTTCCTCTTTTTCTCATCCACCGGAAAGTACATGGAGGAGGAGTTGTCGATTATGATCTGACAACGGAGATTCGTCTCTTCCTCGAAACGCTTTACAAATAATTTATCGCTGCGTCCGTATAGCTTCCAGTCGATGTATCTGGTTGACTCCCCTTTGTTATATAACCGGTGTTCAGCAAACTCTACCGAAAATCCATGAAACGGGCTCTTATGCAGTCCCGTAATAAACCCTTCAACAACCTGCCTGGCAATAAACTCAAGATGGGAGAATTGCTGAACCTTTTGGGAATCAAACGTATTCAAAATTTCAGAGTTGCGCTTTCAGCTTCCCGTCAAGTACGTTCTTTGGTACCGCTCCAACCTGCTTGTCAACGATCTGACCATTTTTGAACAACAGCAGAGTTGGTATATTACGAACTCCGAATTGCGCAGAAACAGCCGGATTATTATCTACATTTAGTTTTCCAATAACCGCTTTACCGTCATACTCTTTAGCGAGCTCTTCTACTACAGGACCCACCATGCGGCAGGGCCCGCACCATTCTGCCCAAAAGTCTACCAATACCGGTTTGTCTGATTTTAATACCAACTGATCAAAGTTAGCGTCCGTGAATTCTACAGCCATAATTTTTTTTATTAAAGTTAAGCTTTTTTTTCAAATTTCCAACCTTGGTTTTACAAGTAACCTGGAAGTAATCTGTTAAAATTGATGCAAGTAATCTGCTGAAAGTGTTGTCAGTTATACACTAAAAAAACTACATTTGCTATGGATTTATAAACTGAAAACCAGAAATCATGGTAAAACATTTTGCAAGTGCTCTTTCGCTGTTTCTTGCCGGAGCAACTATCAACTCTCAGGAATTAACGAAAAGCAAAGACAATGCGCACGAAGGTGGAGCAAACGCAGTTGCTATAAGCAATGACGGGAGTATGATCCTTACCGGAGGAAATGACATGAAATCTTATTTATGGAATTCCAAAACCCTCGACAAGCTGAAAGGCGGTCTCAAGCACAATGAAAAGGTGACTGCGGTAGCCATTAATTCAAACAACAAATATTATGCAACTGGCTGTACCGATATGAAGACCCGTATTATGGACATTGAACAAGGTCTTCCGGTACGCATATTATCGGAACATACCGGAGCCATTTCCGCCGTTATCTATAACCCCGTGACGGATTTTATCGCCACTGCTTCCGCTGATAATACAGTAAAAATATGGGACAATAACTTAAAGAACAAAACTTCCCTTTTTACCTTAAAGGGACATACCAAGGAAGTGAAAGCTATTGTGTTCAGCCCGGATGGGAAAAACCTGGCTTCCGGCGCTCTTGACAACTCCATTAAAATCTGGGATGTTTCCACGGGCGCGTTGAAAAACACCCTTGATGGTGGATCCAAATCCATTACCTCACTGGCTTTTGGCTCGGACGGAAAATATCTTTTGAGCGGAAGCACGAATGGCAGTGTAACCATTTGGGACCCTTATGCAGGAACAATCATGTCTGAATTAACGGGATGCAAATATCAGATCAACTCGGTTGCGTTCAGCCCGGATTGTCAGTATGCTGCCGCAGCGGGGAACAATAAAAAAATAACAATCTGGAAAGTTGAAACAGGTAAACTGGAAAAAGAATTTGTTGCGCATGAAGGAGGTAATATCAATGGAATTGCATTCAGCGATAAAGGAGATGTACTGGTTTCCGTCAGCGGAGACGGGAGCATGAAAATATGGGATGTAAGCGCGCTTAAAATAGGCGGCAAAAAATTCGTCAAATCGGGAGCCGGACCTGCTCTCAGCTGCAGCACACTAACACTCAAGGATGCTAACAGCAATGGTATCCTCGAAGGGGGTGAAAAAGCGAACCTTGCTTTCACCATTAAAAACAAAGGTAGCGGAGCGGCCTTTAATATTTTGGTCCGGACTACACTTGAAACACCTGTTTCACAAATTACGTTTGATAAGGAAGTAGCAATTGGGAACCTCGAAGCAGGCAAAAGTCAGGCAGTAACTATTCCTTTAACAGTTGCCGAAGATCTGGAAGGTGGACGAAACGTTTTCAATGTGGAAATTGTTGAAGCAAATGGGTTCAACCCTTCTCCCCTGACACTGGGTTTTCAGACAGGGGCGCTGGGCAGTTATAATTACATTATGATTTCAGGAAATGCTTATTCTTCTGCTACCGGAAAGGCTGAAATTGGCGCTCCTATTACGCTCAAACTGAAGGTAAAGAACCTGACGAAAGGTGAAGCCAAAAATATTAAGGTAAAGTTCCTGTTGCCGGATCATGTACTTGCCGTGAGCAAACTTTCTGAACTTATCCCAAGTATGGCCGCAGGAGAAGAAAAGGAAATAACAATGGATTTTTATGCAGACAAAAATTTCACCCAGCCCGAAATTAAGATGGGCCTCGATATTGACGGAGCTGCCTTCACGAATGCCAAGGATATGGTTTTAAGGGTAAAGATGAATGACAAACTTCCTACCAATGAAGATTTCAGCAGTGACATCGTTGCACAGGCAGCCAAAATTGAAGAACAGCCTTTGACGGAAAGTCATCCTCAGATGCGGGGTGGCGGAGATCCCCTGAAAGGAATCAACGTGGCCTCTTCCAAGTCCATGATCATCGGCAATTATTATCTGCTGGTAATAGGTATTGACAAATATAAAGGTCAATGGCCCCAATTGACGAATGCTGTAAATGATGCCAAAGCTGTTGAAAAATCGATGAAACTGAGTTATAAATTCGACCAGATTCATGCACTGTATAATGAACAGGCCACCCGTGATAATATTATCAAAGAAATGGAATGGTTAGTTGCTACTGTAAAGGAGCAGGATAATGTATTTATCTATTATTCAGGACATGGTGAATACAAAAAGGAATTGAGCAAGGGTTTCTGGGTTCCGGTTGATGCGGAGTCCGAAAGCACCTCCAAATTTATTTCCAATTCTGATCTTCAGACGTACGTAAGCGGTATTAAATCCAAACATACCTTGCTTATTGCAGATGCCTGTTTCAGCGGAGATATTTTCAGAGGAAATACGATAACTGTGCCATTTGAAGAATCTGAGAAGTATTACCGGGAGGTGAACAGCCTTGCTTCGAGACAGGCTTTGACTTCTGGAGGAATTGAGCCGGTGATGGATGGAGGAAAAGAAGGGCACTCGGTATTTGCTTATTATTTATTAAAAACACTTGCTGACAATCAAAGCAAATATTTTGATGCGGGCCAGCTCTTCAGTAAAGTAAAGATTCCTGTGATCAACAATTCGGAGCAGACTCCGAAATTTTCTCCAATCAAGAATGCAGGTGATGAAGGTGGGCAGTTTATTTTTATTAAGAAGTAATAAGAACGTTGTTCTTCTGGTTTCTAAAAATGGATCATTTAGCAGATCCGGACAGGAGAACAATGGAAAGTATAAACTATTCTGAATGAAAAACAACTTCATTAAATCTAAATTCTGTTCCCTTTTTCTTTTTTACCTCTTCCCTGCCCTTCTCCTTTCTCAAAACAATAATTTCCGTCAATGGAGCAGTAAGGAAGGCTTGCCCCAATCTGATATTCATTGTATAAAGCAGGACAAAAGAGGATATATCTGGCTTGGTACGGGCGAAGGTATCTGCCAGTTCGACGGAAAGAAATTTAAATCCTATTCAAAAAAAGAAGGGTTCAATGGCAACTCTGTCCGGTGCATAATGGAAGACCACCTTGGCCGGCTTTGGTTTGGTTCTGACCAGGGAATTGAGGTATATGATGGCTATAAATTCAAAACAATTGGAAAATCCCAGGGACTGGCCGGCAGTTCTGTACTCTGCCTTTTGGAGGATGACTTAAAAAATGTCTGGGCAGGGACTGATGACGGGGGGCTGAACCAAATAATTTCTTTGGGTAAAGATTCATTTAAAGTAACGGATGCAGGTAAAAAACTGGGATTGGACAAGGCTCCTGTTTTTGATTTATTGGAGGATGGTAACAAAAAAATATGGGTTGCAACATTTGCAGGTATTGCTATACTTACGCCTAAAGGGGATACATGTGATGTTCAAAACCTGAGCGGATCCTCTACTCTGCCAAGCGACCGCATTCTCTGTATTGCTAAAGATGCCAAAGGCTTTTTGTGGTTTGGGACGTATGATGCGGGTATTTTCAGGCTTAATGCAGATGGCACTGGTATTGTTAAATACAATAAGGAAAATGGATTGAGCGGCAATTCGGTCTGGAAAATTATCTTTTCAAGTAAAGGGGAAGGCTGGATAGCTACTTCCGAAAACGGCATCAACCGTATGATTCCGGGCAGGGAGAAAATGGAATATTATACTTCCAGGCAGGGTTTGGCAAGTAATCAGATCCTCTGCCTGCTGGAAGATACGGAAGGTGATATCTGGATTGGAACCAATGGTGATGGATTGTGTGAGCTGCCGGGTGACCGCTTTTCACATTTTTCAGAAAAGGATGGATTACCTGCAAATAAAATAACCGGTATCGATCAGGATGCAGAGGGGAATTTATGGGTGTCCTCTGACGGTGGTGGTTTATCCATGATCAATTTTACTACCGGCCTGCCCGCGGTAAAAACGTTTAACGCGAAGGATGGGTTGAGCAGCAATTTCATAAGTACGATTGCGATTGGTAAGTCAAACAATTCAAATATCTGGATCGGAACCACGAATCAGGGTATTATGAAATACGACGGTCATCATTTTAAAACTTTTAAGGAAGCGGATGGGCTGTTGAATGACCGGATCAATAAAATAATGGTTGACTCCAAGGGAATTGTCTGGTGCGGGACTGGTGACGGCATAAGCAGGTTTGATGGTGTCCGCTTTTTGAATTCGAGTACCAGTACCATGAAAATGGAAAATTACGGAGTAAAAACCATGATAGAAGATAAAAAAGGGAATACATGGTTTGGAACTGCGGGAGGATTGGCAAGGTATACCGGAGATGGTATTATCAGGACTTTTGACGAAGCAGAAGGATTAAAACAAAAAGACGTAAACGCTATTGCCGAGGGACCTGATGGTAACATCTGGATTGGGACAAATACCGGAGGATTGTATAAATACAATGCACAGAAGCCTGACAGCATTGCTATTGAGTTTGTGGCAGACGACAGTTTGCTTGCATCCAATTCCATCCATATGCTTTTGTTCCAGGATAACCAGACGCTGATTGCGGGCACCAATAAGGGATTTGATAAAATAAATCTGGATGCAAATGGTAAAATCCTGAAAGTTCAGAATTATAATTCAACGGATGGATTTACCGGACTTGAATGCAACGACAATGCAATTTATAAGGACAAACAGGGGGCTATTTGGTTTGGAACGGTAAAGGGCTTAACAAAGTATTCTCCATCCCTGGATTTTTCCTCTAAAATCCCGCCGCTGGTGCATGTGTCAGACCTGCAGTTGTTTTATAAAAAGGTCGACTGGTCTGCCAAATCGGATAGCGTGTTGCCCTGGTCCAGGTTACCGGCCTCTCTGACACTTAAGTATGATGAAAATAATCTGACCTTTTATTTTTCAGCCATCTCCTTAAATAATCCTGAGAAAATAAGGTACAGATATAAATTAGAGGGAAGAGAAAAGGAATGGACCCCTCCCCGAACAGAAGACAGGGCCAACTTTTCCGGTCTTTCTGAAGGAAAATACACCTTTAAAGTGATGGCCTGTGATGCCAGCGGGAACTGGTCCGAGCCTTCTGAATTCAGTTTCATCATTTCCCCTCCCTGGTACAGAACGATCTGGTTTTACCTGATATGCCTGATTATCATAGTTTCCTCTACTTACGCTTATATACGTTACAGGGAAAAGGCTTTGAAAGAAGAAAAAAGAATTCTTGAAAATATTGTGGTGGAGCGCACGAAAGTTATCTCCGAACAGAAAGATCACCTCGCTGAAAAAAACAGGGAAATTTTAGACAGTATTACCTATGCGAAGCGAATTCAGAATTCGATTCTTCCACCTAAAGAAACGATAAAAGCTGCCTTTCAGGAATCCTTTGTCCTTTATAAACCTAAGGATATAGTCAGCGGAGATTTATACTGGTTTCATAAAACTGCTAAAGGTTTTCTCCTTGCAGCAGCTGACTGTACCGGCCATGGGATCCCCGGTGCATTTATGAGCATAGTGGCCTATGAGAAATTAACAGAGGCTGCCTTGTTTACTTCTGATGTAAGTGAATTACTAAGTTTACTGAACAAGGGTGTAAAGAGGTCTCTCAGGCAATCGGATCATGAAGGTTCTACACGGGATGGGATGGACATTGCTGTCTGTCATTTCGATCTGAAAACCAGGATTGTGGAATATGCAGCCGCCAATCGTCCATTATGGATAGTGAAAAAGGGAGGAACTGAAGTTGTTGAAATTAAAGCAACAAAAAATGCCATTGGAGGACTTACCAAAGATGATCAGCAATATCAGAAACACGTGATTGAGTTGCTGGAAGGAGATACTGTTTACATGTCCAGTGATGGCTATGCAGATCAATTCGGGCATAATAATAAGAAAATGATGACTAAGCGGTTCAGAGAAGTGATCATGTCAATTCAGGATCGCTCTATGGAAGATCAGTGCAGTTACCTGGATGAATTCTACGATAAGTGGAAAGGGAAGTTTGAACAGATTGATGATGTGCTGGTGGTTGGGGTGAAGTTGGTTTAATAATTCCATTACCGAAAAATCAAACGGAATGCTTTACCGATTTATTTGCAGATTCGAACGCTGCTTATTTTGTCAAAAGGTTCTCTTCCTGTTCTCAATACATTCAAAAAAAGCGGCGCGCAAATCTATTGCATTGTAAACAGACACTGGTATCCGCTTTTGTACTTATGAAATTCACTTTTTTACCTGATTATATTTGCGCAAAGAAACTTTCGGTAAGAAAACTGTTCGTTTTTGGAGTGCTTTTATAGGTCTAGCGTAGTAAACCTATGGAGGCTAATAGGTTCAGTAAAATGAACTTATGAGAGCATCAAAAAACTGCTTATGAGAGCATCAAAAAACTGCTTATGAGGGCATCAAAAAAAGGAGTTATGAAAACATCCAAAGAGGACTTGTGAGGGCATAAAAAAAGGACATATGAGTACAAACAAAATCGACTTTTCCTTTACTGGATCTGAAGTATTAGCTACCCTTGGAGAAAATATTAAACTGGCCCGCATAGGCAGGAGGCTCACTGTTTATGGGGTTTCAAAAATGGCGGGATCAGCCGCTCGACATTATGGCAGGTTGAAAAGGGATCACGGAAAGTTGCGATGGGGACATATTATGATGTATTGTTTTTTCTCGGTTTGGCAAATGACTTGTTAAAAGTTGCGGCCGAGGATCTGCAAGGCAGGAAATCAAAGGATTTCGGCTTGCTGATTAGAAAAACATCACGTCAAATTAAAGGAGAGGATAAGCTATTAAATATCCGGAAAAATAAATATGCAAAGAATGCTGTGCCCTTTCTGGAAGATCTGATGAGAAAAAAGTAACAGCAGTAAGTTCTTCAGTTGACAGAAACTGAAATCAAGGATAATTACCCGAAGGCCTATTGCAACACAGTGATTTCAACCCGGCGGTTCATCTTCCGGTTTTCATCCGTATCATTTGGAGTTTTTGGAGCGAGAGGACCTCTTCCATAGCATAACAGGCGATCAGTTGAAATATTATACCGGATTAAAAAATCCCTCACCTGTTGCGCCCTTCTTTCTGACAAAACAACATTGTATTTCCATGCACCTTTTATATCCGTGTGTCCAACAATTTCCAGTCTCGATTCCGGATGCCTTTTAAGCTGATCTATGAGCGGCTTAAGTTCTTTCAATGAACTTTGAGACAAATCGCTTTTATCAAAATCAAAATAGATGGTCTCGAACATTTTTAATTCGGCCTCTTTAACGGGTATGTCGGCCTTTGAGTTGTCCGCATTAGCTTTTGCACGCTCTTCCGTTTTAGCTGTTTTGTCATCCACCTTAGCGCCTGTTCCGGCAGAAGCAGTTTCATCGGTTTTTCCGGCAGCAGTCCCGGCAGCTTTTCCTGCAGTAGTATCGGCAGCCATTCCTGTGGCAGTTGCAGCGCTGTCCGGTTTAGGCGTCTTACGGTCCACCTCTACTTCAAGGGTCTTGATAACTTCAACCTCCTTTTCCACCTGTACTTCTGTTTCAACTGCCTGCACTACATCCACTTCTTTCTGCACTTCCTTTTCCGTTTCCACAACCTGCGTAACGTTCATTTCCTTGGTTACTGTCACTACTTCCGTACCGGCGGCTACATTATCAAAATCAAAACCACCACCTTCAATTTCAAATAAATCGTAACTCTTACCTTCGTTTATACGGGAATAGTAGCGCCTGCCCTCACCTGCACTGTAAAAATTAATATCATCTCTTGTAGTATTAATCGGATACCCCATATTCTGGGGTTCTGACCATTTATTCGAGGGGCTCTGAAATTCACTGTAATAAATGTCCTGCCCCCCTAATCCACTATTGGAATTACCGTCTGTAGAGAAAAACAAAGTTTTTCCATCTGCATTCAGATTGGGAGCAACTTCATTTAAGGGGGTATTAATTGGGAATCCAAGATTCTCCGGGGTGCCCCATTTCCCATTCGCTGCCTGAACACATTTGTAGATATCATACCCGCCTAAGCCCCCTGGCCTATCGCTGGAAAAATAAAGGCTTTTGCCATCGCTCGTAAAGGTCAATCCGATTTCATTCGACTTTGAATTGATTTCTGTAAAGGGTTCAGGAGTGTTCCATACCCCGTCCTTAAATTTGCTGATATAAATATCATCGTTGTGATTCCGGTATCGTCTGAAATACAGCGTCAGACCATCCGTTGAAATACACAGGGGAGCCTCATCAAATTTTGTATTGAACCTGAAAGGGACCGGTTCCCCCCATTTACCTGATGCATCTTTTGTTGAATAGTAAATATGTTCTGAAAGTTCATTGCCTGCTTTGCCCGTATCTCCTTGTACCGGCCTTCTGGAGCTAAAGAACAGCATACTGTTGTCAAGCTTAACAACAGGGTTTGTTTCCGCATATTCCGAATTCAGGCTTGTAAGATTGACAACCTTTACATTCCGGGGATTTTTCATGCTGTTCTTTGCATTGATGCACATAAAGGATTCCCTGTCAGGGTTCATTGGCGGAACCTGATACTGATTTTTGTAAAGTGTGAAGTATTTAAGTGCACTGTCAGGCTGGTTATTTTCGATAAAAGCTTCTGCCAAAAAGTACAATGCGTAGGCAGGTGCTTTTCCTGTGCTGGCCCTGAACGAATAAGTCGTGCTCATGTTTTTGCTTGCGAGCATAAGAAAAGGAAGCGCCTTTGCCTTTTCATCGTATGAAATCAAATAACACAAGCCAAGTTTAAAATTGACATCTGCATTGGTTGGATCCTTCCCGAGCAGCTGCTTCCAGATAGCACGCGCTTCTTTTATACTTGGATTCTTTATATGCCCGTTACTCTTATCCTGCACATCACCTAAGCTGGTATTATCTGTATTGGAAAATCCTTTCATCATCAATTCATTTCCTTTGACAAATAAGGCACTGGTAGTGTTCTCCTGCCCTGCTGATGGAAGGGAAAATAATCCCAGCATTCCTGTCAGCATAATAATTACAGGTTTAATCATGGCATTACGATTAGTTTAGACGAACAGAAACATCCGTTTGCATAAGTAATTTTAAGAACGTATTGCCCTGCAGGTAAATCTCTTGCGGATAATACCTGACTCTCCAGCAGCAAATGGTCTTTTAAAAGGACCACCTTCCCAAGTACATCGGCAATAATTAAGGAATATTCTTCTGTTACCGGTGGAATCTGCAATACTGATTCTGATTTTAAGGGGTTTGGATACAAAAGAATATTACAGACAGGACAACCATTTTTAGCGTAAGCTGCAGCAACAGGCTGTTCAAAACCCTGGCGAAGCGTGAGCTTATCTCCTGTAAAAAGCTCCGTATTGGAAGATTGACCGATTGTTTGTTTCAGGTAATACCCATCTCCATAGCCAGTAGAACCCATGGCATTGATGGATTCTCTTTTAAGAGACTGGGCCGGAGCGTAAAAGAAATTTATCAGCGCCAAAATCAGCGCTGAAAGTATCTTGTATCTGTTTTTCAAATTTTACCCTCCAAATAGTTAAACCATTAGTACACAGGCAATCAGACACGTAAATTTAGCCAAATAAATTAAATCTGCAATTTTTTTCAACGATTAATTAGACTTGCTTTGCAAAAGCAAAACTTAGTCTAGCTCGCCCACATACTGGCTCAAATAGACGCAGGCTATTTGCCCTACCCGGCAGGGTGCTAATTATGAGTATTTATCCTGACTTCATATTTAAGAGTTCCTGCAATACTGTCTCTTTGGAGAATAGGAGTCTGTCCATTCCAAATAGTAGATCTTTCATCAATGACATCTATAACCTCCTTATAGATAAGGCCAATATTAGCAGCATATTTTTCCAGATAATATTTTTTGGAGATAACGGATGTACAATCAACCTGCAGCACTGTAAGAACAGAATCGAATTGTGATGTTGCAACAGCCGGAGGGCATAAGGTCCCAGCGACAGGATAAGCTGTATCAATGACAGCCTGTGGCTGATTAACGATGGTATAGTTGTAATCCCATTCTCCAAGTGTATTATCGGCATTCCCATTCCAGGTTGCATTTGCCTTGACCGGAAAAGTAAGCTTTACATACCGTACATTGCTTTCGACTTTTTCAGCATCTGTAACTGTCCTGTTGGCAGTCCAGATGTTCTTGAGGGTCCAAAGTGCATCGTATTTGCAGGAATCCTTGTGAAAGTTCCGTATATACCGCTCTATCCGCATGGTAGGGCGATTGGAATTATCCATAAAAATGGATTGCACCAGCTCTTTCAGCTGGTAGCTGAAGGTATCGACTTTATAATCCAGGCTGCTGCAGACAATGGAATCCACATCATATATAATATATTTGCCAACTGTGTTGGGGAAATAATCATATCCCAAAAAGAGTTTCGGGGCGGCGTCCTTTTTGCAGGAAAAAAATCCTGCTGTTATACTAAATAAAATCAAAAAGGCTGGCAGAATAAGACGTTTCATCTGAATAAAAAAATTACATGCGTATTTTCCTTATTGAAACTCATCCCAAAACTCTTGCCTTCCTTGTTATAAATCCTCCTCCAATGAGGTCATTCCCTTCATAAAACACAGCAGACTGTCCTGGAGCAATAGCAGAAACCTTCGTGTGGAACAATACTTTTATTTGTCCGTCTTCCATTGTGAGCGTGGACATCGCACCTGGATCCTTATACCGGATTTTGGTTAATGCTTCGAACTGAGCAGGTAATTCAGCATATTTTATCAGATTAAAATTGCGAACAAGCATCTCCCGTTTTTCGAGTTCGTCTTTGGTTCCAAGCACAACCGTATTGGTTTCCGGAACAATCTCCAGTACATGCATAGGCTCTCCCATCGCCAGTTCGAGTCCCTTGCGTTGCCCTACAGTATAAAACGGATAACCCTTGTGCTGACCCAAAACTGTCCCATCTGTTAAAACGAAATTACCCCCATCTACCCGCTCTTCCAGGCCTTCCACCCTGCGCTTTAAAAAACCTCTGTAATCGTTATCCGGCACAAAACAAATTTCATAACTCTCACTTTTATTGGCCAACTCGGTATAACCGCGATCTATGGCCAGTTGTTTGATCTCTGTTTTTCGCATCGCTCCCAAGGGGAAAATTGTCCGTCGGAGGCTTTCCTGACTCAAGCCCCAAAGCACATAACTCTGGTCTTTGTTTTCATCCAGCCCTTTTGAAATAACATATCGGTCTGCTTCCGAAGCAGACCTCCCGGGCTCTTTGCGTACCTGTGCATAATGCCCGGTAGCTATAAAATCACATCCCAGCATATTGGCCCTTTTCAGCAAGGCTTCCCACTTGATATGTGTATTGCACAGCACACAGGGATTCGGGGTACGGCCTGCCAGGTATTCATCCACAAAATTATCAATGATAAAATCCCCGAATTCTTCCCGTATATCCAGGATGTAGTGCGGAAAACCATGTTTGACAGCCATCATCCGCGCATCATTAATGGAATCAAGACTGCAACACCCTGTTTCTTTTTTTGATCCCCCGGCAGATGCATAATCCCAGGTCTTCATGGTGATCCCTATCACCTCGTAGCCTTGTTCATGCAGAAGCATAGCTGCTATAGAACTGTCAATGCCTCCTGACATGGCGACCAGTACTTTACCTTTGGACATTAATTCCATTTTTATACATTTCCTCTTTTTCTATAGTTCCATCTTCCTTGTAATACGTTATTTTGCCCTCCAGCTTATCATTCAGGTAAGTCCCTGTACGGCTGATTTTCTGGCCCTTGATTGTTTCTTGTTTCTCTTCAGGATACCCGTCTTTCGGTGGGACGGTTTCAATGATTAATCCTCCCAGGTCATAGTACTCTGTAAAGCTGCCATTTTTCAATCCATTTTTATAAGTGATTTTTGATTTTGGAATGTTCGTTGGATAGGTAAGCTCTTCCACTCCATTGAAGCGGGTTGATTTTACATTCGCCCCTTTCTTGTACATGACCTGCCAGTCCAGGGTTCCATCCTCCTCATAATAGTTCCATTTTCCATCCTCCAGATCATTCAGGTAATTGCCTTCTGAATTCAGGGTGCCTGTTGGGAAATAGAATTTCGCTTTCCCGTTGCGCAGACCATTCGCGTATAAAATTTCCCAACGTGTTTTCCCATTTGCAAAATAGGTCACAAACAAACCCTGCTTCTGCCCAAGGCTATAATTTTCGATAGCCGCCACTGTGTCTTTTCCGGCAAAAAAGGTCCAGGTACTATCTTTCTTCTCCCCAATTATTTTCCCCTGAGAAACTTTTTTTCCGTCTGAATTAAACAAAATTGTATAAGCCTGATCCTTTTTCAGGTAAAAAGTGGTGATGGATTTTACTGTACCCGTTGGATAATAATAGGTGAATGTCCCAACCGGATAATTATTTAAAAATGCCCCTTCATAAATGAGTTTTCCCTGTTCGTCCTTTTTTATCCATTTCCCCTGACGTAACCCATTTTTGTCCATCTGATTGATGGGATCATCAACCTGAGCAAATGAAATTAGAAAACCAGTAAAAAGAATAAGGCACAGAAGTGTATATCTTAACATGAGCAACATTTAACATGTGCGATATAAAGATAGCAATTGCAAAGCAATCTTGAGCACCTAAGAAAGACAAGGATCGAATTACGGAACGTAGTGAAGTAATCATGAACCCAAAGAACTAAAAATTGAGTGAATAATAAATTGCTATGGGAAAATCAGTTCAATTCCTGAAAGAGGTCAAGACACCAATTCCTGAAAGAGGTCGTTGACTCCCTCAACAAAAGTACTCCAAAGAAAGCGCTTCTTTTCAACGGCAATATTGGCAGAGAATTCAGGTCCAAGGTTATGGGTGTAAAAATGTACGATTGCATCAGCTATGGCCTTTGAATCGGGTTGCACAACATAACCTACCTTTAGATGAGGCACGATCTCCGCCAGTCCACCTACATCCGTTACCAGCATGGGACGTTCAAAATGATAGGCAATCTGGGTCACTCCGCTTTGCGTGGCACTTCGGTATGGCTGAACAACCAGATCGGCCGCACCAAAATAGTTTTTTACTTCGGAGGCCGGAATATAATCCGCTTTCAGGATCACCTGCCCTTCTACTTCGTGCTCTTTAATAATATTTGTATAGAAAGTCATGTCCTCATAACATTCGCCTGCTACAAGAAGTTTCAGGTTCATCTCCCGGATACGCTTGTCGGACATGGCATGAAGCAAAAGGTCAAGTCCTTTATATTTACGGATAAATCCAAAAAACAGAATATACCGGTAACTCTGTCTTAGATTGAGCTGCTGCAAAGACTCCTCCCGTGTGTGTTTTTCTCCAAACGTATCATAAATGGGATGGGGCAGAAATGCAAATTTAGGATTGGGCAAAAATTGTTTTAGGTCCTCCACCACACTTTTTGACATCACAACAAAAGCATCACAGGATTTTACGAAGTACCTGGTCAGCACCCGGTCTGCAAAATGCTTTTCATGGGGCAATACATTGTCGGCAAGGGCAATCACCTTAATTTTGGTTCCGCGTTTTACAAGGCGGGCGATACTGCCCAGACAAGGTGCCATAAAAGGAAGCCAATAGCGTATGATGATGTAATCTGGATTCCCTTCTTTTATTCTTCTGGCTGTTTTTATCCAGGTCAGGGGATTCACTGAATTGATTAATTCTTCGACTTTAAATTCAGTAGGTTTTGAGCCCCTGTCAAACTGGGTTTTACCCGGGAAAAGGAAATCAGGGTATTGCAACGTAAAGGAAATAATCCTGGACTGCACGCCGGCTTTATTAAATGCAATGCAAAGTGCCTCATTGAAATTGGCAATCCCACCCCGCAAAGGATGGGCCGGACCGACAATAAAATTTTTCACCTGCTTAAGCTCCACAACAAAGGGTGCTGATTAATTAACTCCAAGTTTTCTTTCAGTAAGGTAGTTATTCCGGATGGATGAATTGCGGGAGATAAGTTCACCGATAAATCCGGCTAAAAACAACATGGACCCAATCACCATTGTTGTCAGGGCAATAAAAAAGGAGGGGCGTTGCGTCAGGAGCCTTGCTGATAAATGATGATACACATGGTATAATTTTTCCATACCCAGCCAGGCAGCAGTCACAAAGCCAATAAAAAAGACGATCGTTCCCAATAAGCCGAAAAAGTGCATGGGGCGTTTTCCAAATCTGGATACAAACGTAATGGTCATCAGGTCAAGGAAACCGTTTACAAAACGTTCCATGCCGAATTTGCTCGAGCCAAATTTACGCTCCTGATGCTGTACTTCCCGCTCCCCGATTCTTGTAAAGCCGGCCCATTTGGCTATTACCGGTATATAACGGTGCATCTCGCCATACACTTCAATGCTTTTGATTACCTCCCTTTTGTAGGCCTTTAATCCGCAGTTAAAATCATGCAGTTTAATTCCGGAAATCCTTCGGGTAACCCCGTTAAATATTTTAGTAGGTATCGTTTTGCTCATGGGATCATACCGCTTTTTCTTCCATCCCGATACCAGATCAAAATTCCCCTCCATAATCATTTTATACAAACCAGGCAACTCATCCGGGCTATCCTGCAAATCAGCATCCATTGTAATGACAACCTCTCCCTGAGTTGCTTCGAAGGCCACATTTAGCGCAGCTGATTTACCATAATTCCTCCTGAATTTGACTCCTTTAACGGCAGGGTTGGCACTTGCGAGTGTTTCAATCACCTTCCAGGAGCCATCCGTACTTCCATCATCTACAAAAATAATTTCGTAAGAATACCCTGCTGAACTCAATACCTGCGTAATGCGGGTACATAATTCCGGCAAGGATTCTTCTTCGTTCAATAAGGGTATTACAACGGAAATGTTCATCTGTTTTTTAATTCAGGTCTTATTAACTGAATCTTCCATAAACGGGCGGATTTTTTTTATGGAAGCCGCCATTATCAGGGCGAATACAGCATAAAACAGAACGCCATAAAAAAAACTTTTTACCTGGGAAACAACGGAGAAATTATCGGTAGTCTTCATTTTTTCAGTCACCTCATCTATCTTTTCCGTTGGTGCTCCCATATTCTCCATCATTGTGGATGTTTTTTCCACCAGGGCCTCCTGAAACTTCTTAGGAAACCCAGAATCAATCACATGGAACAACAGCATTCCAAACAGGGTGCTCAGAATTCCTGCCACTAAACACATGAGGAAGATTTTCACAAAGGCCTCCTTAAAGGTAATGAACCCTTCCTGTTCCTTTCTGATTCTAAGGCTCAGCACAATGTAGGTACACAGCAGGGCAAGCAGGATGAGGATGCCAACCCACCAGGTAGCCATAAAACCGACACCCATGGAATAGGTGAACGTCTGTAACAGAATGCCAATAAATCCTGCAAGCAGGCCGTATTTCAGAGAGGGATTTTTCATGGTATAATTTTTATTTTTTTCGTCTACGAAGATAAGATTATTAAATAGTATTTAGTAGTTTTGTTGCGGGCAAGTCTTATACGACCAGCTCCTGCTGAACTCCCCCAGGCGGGGAACCGAGCAAGGGTAGGTGGTTGAGCGGTGCGATATAAGTAGCTTGCCCTTTTTTTCTCTTTCCGGAAATTACACTACGGGTGAAATCCTAAGCATCATCCAGCTCTCTTTCAGCGGTATTTGCCAGTTGGATGTAAGATCTGCTTTCGTGCTGACAAGGTTATTAAATACAATCGTCTGGTCGTTTACCTGCTTCGTATTATACCGTTTTTCCAATTCGGGCAGGGAACAACCGATTACCTGGTCCCCTGTCTTGTAAGCTACCTGCATCCGGTCAAGCAGGGAGATGCCCATTTGCTTTTCCAGATCCTGAATAAACCTGAGTGATTTATCTATTCCGCATCCGCTTGCCGGAGCTGTATTCTCATCCACTGCCAGTAGTATAAAACGGTTGTAAAGAATTGCTACTGCAGCATCCATTTTATTTTCATGAGAAGTCCAGGAAGAAAGAAATTCATTCGATTTGTGTTCAAGCAATTCCAACTCCTTCCCGGAAAATTCTGCTGAAGCCTGATAGATCCATACTCTGGAATGTTCTGGTAATTCATTCAGTTTTTTCATATTTGCTGTTGTTTTAGTCTACCTGATACTTTCATTTAGTCCTTGATTAACTTTCTGAAAAAACGATCAGAGGAACCTGCAATTTTCAGAATGTACATACCACGCTCAAGTCCCTCCATTCCATTCATGCTGAAATCGTTTACACTGTTCGCATTTACCTGTTCTGTTTCTTCCTGAATTTTTCTCCCGCTGACATCGAATAATTGTATGGAAAGTGTCTGGGCAGTCAACGAATAAAAAGTAAGACGGAAGGAATTCCGGAAAGGGTTGGGGTAAGATAAAACGATATTATCGGATTGAAACAATACAGGTGAAATTCCGCTAAGTAACATGTTGGCAACACACATATTCGGAATACCATAACCCAACAGCGAATCCGGCTTGGCATACTGAGTTCCGGATTTCACGATGGCATCGATCACCTGCATATTTGTTCTTCCGGAATTGGCCTGCCAGAGACAGGCCGCTGTTCCTGCAGCTATAGGAGTTGAAAAGGACGTTCCCGAAGCGCCTGAAATACCACCTGAAACGGATGCGACGATGCTGTTCTCTCCCTGAGCTGCTATGGTTGGTTTTATTCTCCCGTCAGCAGAAGGTCCCGTAGAGCTGAAGGATGCATAGAACCCATTCTGATCAACTGCCCCAAGTGTTAAAATACTATCTGCATCAGCAGGCGACCCAATATGCTGCCAGGCTGTCCCTCCGTCATTCCCCGCGGCAACGACAACAAGCATTCCTTTTTCAGCTGCAGTGACTGCTGCTATGGTACTCATGGCCGTTCTTCCATTCATTTCAGCATACGTTTGATTTTGGGCCGGATTGTCGAAGGTTGAATAGCCCAGTGAAGAGCTGATTATATCTGCACCAACACTGTCAGCAAATTCCGCCGCTGAGGCCCAGTTAAATTCCTCAATTATATTCTCAGTTAGAACGACTTCTGAGCGAAGCAGCCAATAATTTGCTTTTGGAGCGGTGCCAATCAACTGTCCGTTGAGGTACCCCCCCATCGTGGAAAGTACTTCCATCCCATGCGCCGTTGAATTATCAAATACATTTCCGCTCTGGTTGGAAAAATCCCGGGATCCAAGTATTTGATTATTGATCCATAGACTGTCAAAAGCAGGAAGGACATCCGCCATATAAAAGCCTCCGTCCAGAATGGCAATAACCATCCCTTCACCCCTGAATCCCAGATTCTGAAGGCAATCATCGCCGATCATAGTGGCCTGATTAAAAGACGAGCCGAAATTGGCAGCTGAAAAGGAGAAAATGGCCCCCTGAGTGCCAAACTTATTCCGGTTGTGCCTTGCATGGGCAGAATTGACGGAGTCCCCCTTCTCTCTTCCGACATTTTTATAGCTTGCAACAAATGGCCAGGACTGTATTGCACTGAGCGCCTTTGGATGACCGGTCGTGTCAATGGCAATGGCATTCAGCCATTTTGAAACATTCAGAATCCGGACACCTGTTTTAGCTACGCTGTCAATATAGGATGGATTAACAGGAAGGTCATTTTGTTTTATACTTATGGATTGTTGAGTCCGGCGATTGATGGCCCGGGCAGATAAAAAGGCGGAAGGGTTGCTGACAGTATAAGGGCTTCCGTTTCTATCAGAAAAGGTAATTACAAACCTGGATCCATCCTGTGCTTTATATAAAGGAGCGCAGCAGAAAAGCACCAACAAAAGAAACAGATTCCTGTACATGATACTAAAGCTAAGGAAAATTATACTGATTTGTTGAAGAGTGCAGCCTAAATGAACTATTCAGCGCATTACAAATGAATCACTTCTCCATAAGCCGCCGCCGCCGCCTCCATAATTGCTTCGCTCATTGTTGGGTGAGGATGAACGGTTTTAATCAGCTCATGCCCCGTTGTCTCTAATTTGCGAACAGCAACAATTTCTGCAATCATTTCAGTTACATTAGCCCCTATCATATGAGCTCCTAATACTTCCCCATATTTTGCATCGAAGATCAGCTTGACAAACCCTTCACTTTGACCGGAAGTTTTTGCTTTGCCGCTGGCGGAGAAAGGGAATTTTCCGATTTTGATTTCAAACCCTTTTTCTCTGGCAGCCTTTTCAGTGTAACCAACAGATGCTATTTCAGGCTGGCAATAGGTACAGCCCGGAATATTATTGTAATCAAGAGGTTCCGGGTTTTTCCCTGCTATTTTTTCCACACATATAATTCCTTCAGCACTGGCAACGTGCGCGAGCGCCTGTCCTGCGACGCAATCTCCAATTGCAAAATAACCCGGCATATTGGTTTGATAAAACGAATTGGTCATGATTTTTCCCTTATCGGTTACAATTCCCACTTCTTCAAGTCCAACACCTTCGAGGTTGGCCTGTATGCCAATGGCTGAAAGTACAATATCACATTCAAGTACTTCTACCCCTTTTTTTGTTTTAATACTTACCTTGCATCCTGCGCTTTTGGTGTCAACCGACTCAACGCTGGCGTCTGTCAGGACAGTGATACCCATTTTCTTAAATGATCGTTCCAGTTGTTTTGATACTTCTTCGTCCTCCACCGGAACGATAGCCGGAAGCATTTCCACGACTGTCACTTTACTTCCCAGACTGGCATAGAAATAAGCAAACTCAGATCCAATAGCACCTGACCCAACAACTACCATTGATTTGGGTTGTTTGGGCAAATTCATCGCTTCCCGGTAGCCAATTATTTTTTTCCCATCCTGAGGCAGATTGGGCACCTGTCTGGAGCGCGCACCAAGTGCCAGAATGATGTTTTTTGCTTCGAAAATACTGACTTGTCCATCCGGACCATTTACTTCCACCTTTTTTCCGGCTTTAATTTTTCCGAAACCGGTAATCACGTCAATCTTATTTTTTTTCATCAGAAATTGTACTCCTTTACTCATCCCATCCGCAATATCCCTGGAGCGTTTAATAACGGCTGCAAAATCCACCTTTGCATCCGCACAACTCACCCCAAATTCAGCTGCATGATTCAGGTACTCAAATACCTGCGCACTTTTTAACAGGGCTTTGGTTGGAATGCAGCCCCAGTTGAGACAGATACCACCTAAATTCTCCTTCTCAACAATGGCCGTTTTTAGTCCCAATTGGGAAGCCCTGATAGCAGCCACATACCCACCAGGGCCGCTGCCAATAACAATCAAATCGTAGTTCATCTCATAAAAGTAATTAAAAAAATCAGTCGATCGCTATCACACTGATCTCTATGTTCACTCCTTTTGGAAGTCCTGAAACAGCTACCGTTTCGCGGGCAGGGAAATCCTTCATAAAACAGGTGGCATAGACTTCGTTGACAGCAGCAAAGTTATTCATGTCAGTCAGGAAAATACTTGATTTAACAATATTTCCAAAATCCATTCCCGCTTCTTTCAGAATGGCCAGAATGTTATCCATTACCTGTTTGGTTTCTGCTTTAATATCCGAGGTTACCAGTCCACCTGTCGAAGGAATAATGGGCACCTGCCCGGAAACATACAGGGTATTTCCAACTTTCACAGCCTGGCTGTATGGCCCGATTGGAGCAGGGGCCTTCGATGTGCAAATTATTTTTTTATTCATTCTTTTGTTCTTTTTAAGGTTAGCGGAACTATTGATAATCATACCAATCTCTCTTTCTGGACAGCTTCAGATCCTGTAATACAGCTGATTTTACATTGATTGTAAGCATATAGCTTTCACGCGGACCAAAGGGCACCCATGTTATTTTCATTTCCCAGCAATGCAGGTCACGGTATATATTGAATTGGGTAAATGTCAGTTGCTTTGCAGTGAGGTCAAATCCGGAGGTATATGTTATTTTCCATTTTTTAGTCACGCCTACATCACCGTTAAAAGTAATGGATTGAGTAGGCTTTACAGCGGCAAGGCCGGGTTTGGAAAAAACAAAATTGTAGTTGAACGTCAGTTTCCAGGGAATATTGAAGTTGGCATAATCAAATGGATTGGTATTCTGTAAAGCCGATGTGTTCGGATTAGCCTTTGGATTGGCAGGCGGAATCTGACCCTGAGGTATCTGATTCGGAATATTCCCTGAGTTTGTGGCAGGAGATGTGGAATTCGCTTTGCTGCCCAGACTGCTGCTAAGGGCCACACTATAGTTGGTCAGCCTTCCAAAATCCAGATATTTATTATCAAATTCAAGCTCGTTAATCCGGTTTCCCTCCGCATTCAATTTATAAGGGTCGAGGGTACCATTATAGTTGACGTCAAGGTGTTTAAACAATTTGGTTCTTCCGGTCATACTGATTACATTCATTCTGAAAGAGTCCGCAGCTGCGTTATAGGAAGAAGAAATTGTAAACATATCAATAATGCTGATTTTTCGCTCGTGGTGAACGGTATCTTTCGCATCATACACTTTCGCTTCGAGTGTATTGTTGATTGACCAGGTTATCAGATTGGCCAGCCCGGGAGCCGGTCCGGGTCCGTACAGGCTGTTCTGAAACTTTGAATAGGTATGATTTACACCATTGGAATCTTTCACATTGCCATAGTACCCCCAATAAGCTTTACTGAAATCAGGAATATAGGTAAAGCCAATGGTTGGAGTAACCAGATGACGTATCTGTTTTACATAGGCCTTTCTGAATTGATAATTTCCGTATAGTTTAGTGCTTAAATTAGCAGAGAAACTAAAATCATTTTCCATGGCGGAATGACTGTCTGTCTCAACCGAATCATGTTTGGATTTTAAGATGTAATTCTCCCTGGTCGTCTGGTAATAGGAGTTCGAATTGAAATTGGCAGAAGGCGTCAGGATAAAATATTTAAAGATATTGATCGATTCGCTGATGGGTATATTTTGATGCAAACCATTCTTGATGGCCTTGAACATGGCTGGCTTTAAAAATATG